>JBBIIQ010000001.1:0-3087 GCA_037446405.1 Armatimonadota bacterium
CCCGAGGATGCGGCCATCGCCCTGGCGCGGGTCACCCGCTACGGGGAGTGGCGCGCCCGGCCCCGCCGCCCGCCGCCGCAGTTGGACGTACGCCGCGACGAGGCGGCGGCGGTGGTGGCCGCCGCCCTGCGGCGCGGCGCCGGATGGCTCCTCCCCCAGGAGGTGCAGGCGCTCCTCTCCTGCTACGGCCTGCCCCTGGTCCGCCAGGAGACGGTGCGCACCCCGGAGGAGGCGGGGGAGGCGGCCGCGCGCATCGGCGGCGAGGTGGCGCTGAAAGCGGTGGGGCCGGAGATCGTGCACAAGACGGAGCTGGGCGCGGTGCGACTGCACCTGCCGCCGGCGGAGGTCCCCGCCGCCGTGGCGCAGATGACCGCCGCCCTGGCCGCCCGCGGGGTGAGGCCCGAGGGGTTCCTGGTGCAGGAGATGGTCCCCGCGGGCGTGGAGATGATCGTCGGCGTCGTGCACGACCCGCAGTTTGGGCCCGTGATCGCCTGCGGCGCGGGCGGGGTGCTGGTGGAGCTGCTGCGCGACGTCTCCGTGCGCCTCACCCCGCTGAACGCGGAGGACGCGGCGGAGATGGTGCAGAGCCTGAAGACCTTTCCCCTGCTGGCCGGCTTCCGCGGCCAGCCGGCGCACGACGCCGCCGCCCTGCAGGACGCGCTGCTGCGCGTCAGCGCCCTGGTGGAGGACCTGCCGCAGATCGTGGAGCTGGACTGCAACCCCATCATGGTGCTGCAGCGGGGTGCGGCGGTCATCGACGCACGGGTGCGTGTGGCCTCCTACGAACCCCCTCCGCTGGCGGCGGCACGGGGGGAGACCTAGTGCACCGTCGCCCAAGTTTGACAAGGGTTAGAGGGTTGGCTATGCTGGCTGCAATAGTTCAACATCGGACCTTTCATCGCAGCAGAGGTCGATCTTTTCGATGCAGCAGCGACCGCAGCGTCGGCACGGCCCCCTCCCGACCATCCCCATTGTGCTTTCCATCGACGAGCGAGGCGCGTTGGAGCACCTCTGTCGCTCGGGTAAGACCGAGCACCGCGTGGCCATGCGCGCCCGCGCCATCCTCCTGGCCGCTGACGGCTGGCCCAATGATGCCATCGCCCGGCACCTGGGGCGTCACCACACCTGGGTGCGCAAATGGCGGCGCCGCTTTGCGCGAGAGCGGTTGGCTGGGCTGCAGGACCGCCCACGGAGTGGCCGTCCCCGGCGCCTTTCCCCCCCTGCAGCACGCGCAGATCGTAGGACTGGCCTGCACGCCGCCCGCTGAGGCCGGGCGGGCCTACGTACGCTGGTCGGTGCAGGCCCTGCATGACGAGATTGAGCGTCGCCAGATCGCCACGCTGCACCCCTCGACCGTGCACCACATCCTGACCGCTGCCGACCTGCACCCGCATCAGGTGCGGTACTGGCGCCACGCGCTGGCCGAAGATTTCGAATCCAGAGCTGCCTCGGTGCTCTGGTACTACGAGCGGACGGCGGCCCTGGCGGAGCACGGCGAGTTGGTGGTGTGCGTGGACGAAAAGCCCAACATCCAGGCGCTGGGCCGCACCGTTCCTGATCTGCCGCCGGCACCCGGCTACGCGCTGCGGCGCGACTGGGAGTACGTGCGACATGGCACGGTGAACCTGCTCGTGATCTACAATCTGCTCACCGGCCAGCTGTGGGGACGCGTGCTCGCCCGCAACGATGCGGCGCACTTCATCCCCGCTCTGGAGGCGTACCTGGCCGAGCTGCCGTGGGAGATCCGCTGCGTGCACTGCATCCTGGATCAGGGCGCCTCGCACATCGCCAAGGTCACGCGCGAATGGGTCGCGGCCCAGGAAGGATTGGTGCGGTTGCACTTTACCCCCGCCCACGCGTCGTGGCTGAACCAGGCGGAGCTGGCCCTCAGCGCCTTCAGCCGACGCTACCTGCGCGATCGGGTGAGCGAAAGCCGCCAGGAATTGATCACCCATATCTATCGGTCGCTCCGCGAGTACAATCGGCTGCATGCACATCCATTTCAGTGGTCATTCACAAGACACGCCATGCATGAATGGTACTCTCGCCGAACTTGGGCGACGGTGCACTAGTGGTCCGAGTCACTGATGAGTGACACGAATTCGCCTCCTCGGATTCCTGTATGTCCAGAGGAAGGGTTTGGCCTCGGTGTTGTGGCGCTCGATGTACGCCAGGAGCTTCCGCTTGAGATCGAAGGTCGAGGAGAAGATTCCCCGAGCGATGCAATCCCGCTCCAGTTTGCTGAACCAGAGTTCCACTTGGTTGAGCCAGGAGCTGTAGGTCGGCGTGTAGTGGATCTGCACGCGGGGATGCCGGGCCAGCCACGCCTGCACCGCGGGAGTCTTGTGGGCCGAGAGGTTATCGACAATGATGTGGATCTCCTTGCGCCGATAACCGCGGGTGGCCTCCTCCAGGAACTGGATGAACTCGGTGGTGTTGTGGCGCGGGACACACTTCCCCCGGACACGGCCCGAGGAGACCTCCAGGGCTGCATAGAGCGAGAGCGTCCCGCGCCGGAGGTACTCAACGCTCTGCCGCTCCCGCTGCCCCGGTCGGAGGGGCAAGGTCGGCTGCAGGCGATCCAGGGCCTGAATGTGACTCTTCTCGTCGAGGCACAGCACCACAGAATGCGCCGGAGGGTTGAGGTACAAGCCCAGAATGGCCGCCGCCTTGGCTTCGAAGTCGGGGTCGGGGCTGGCAACGTAGTAGCCCCGCTGATGGGGTTGGAGTCCGTGCCGTCGCCAGAGGCGGCTGACGAAGCTCTGCGAGACGCCGTGCCGCTTGGCCATGGCCCGGCTCGACCAGTGCGTCAGCGGCGCTGGCGGCCGCCGTTGGGTCTCGGCGAGGATGCGGGCCTCTGTGCTCACCGGGATCGCTTTGGGGCGACCCGGCCGAGGGGCGTCGTGCAGGCCCGACAGCCCCTGGGCGAGGAAGCGGCGTTTCCAGTGCTGGACCATGCGCGGGGCCAAGCCGACCTGCTGGGCGGTCCGGCGCACGGACGCTCCGCTTGCCAGCAGCAGGATCGTCCGCGCACGGCGGGCCAACCGGGCTTCGACTGTGCCCGACCGAGCGATGGCTTCCAGTGCG
>JBBIIQ010000002.1:0-29803 GCA_037446405.1 Armatimonadota bacterium
GGGCCGGGGCGGCGGGCCGGCCGAACTCCTCCGGAGGCGACGGCCGGCGGCCGAAGTAGCACCGCAGCGCCTCGACGATCCGTTCGGCGGCGCGCCCGTCGCCGTAGGGATTGCGCGTGCGGGCCATCGCCTCGTACGCCGCCGGGTCGGAGAGCAGCCGCCCGGCCTCGGCCACGATGCGCGCCCGGTCGGTGCCCACCAGGCGGGCCGTCCCCGCCTCGATCCCCTCCGGCCGCTCTGTCACCTGGCGCAGAACGAGGACGGGCTTGCCCAGCGCGGGCGCCTCCTCCTGGATGCCTCCGGAGTCGGTGAGGATGAGGTAGGCGCGGCGCATCAGCTGCACCCAGGGGATGTACTCCGGCGGCTCCAGCAGGTGCGCCCGGGGGTGGCCGCGCAGCACCTGGTCCACCACCCGGCGCACCGCCGGGTTGAGGTGCACGGAGAAGACCAGCTCCACGTCGGGAAACCGCTCCAGCAGCTCAAGCAGGGCCAGGTAGATCTGGCGCAGCGGCTCCCCCCAGTTCTCCCGCCGGTGCGTGGTGACCAGGAGGAGACGGCGGCCGTCCAGCGGCGGGAGCTGCGGCGGCAGCGCGGCCGCCGTGCGCGCCACCACGGCCTGCAGGGCGTCGATCACGGTGTTCCCGGTGACGAAGATGCGCGGGGGGGGCACGGCCTCGCGCAGCAGGTTCTGCCGCGCCTGCTCGGTGGGCGCAAAGTGCAGGTCGGCCAGCACCGAGACCAGACGCCGGTTCATCTCCTCGGGGAAGGGCTGGTACTTGTCGGCGGTGCGCAGCCCCGCCTCCACGTGCCCGATGGGCAGGCGCTGGTAGTAGGCGGCCAGCGCGCCGACGAAGCAGGTGTGCGCGTCCCCCTGCACCAGGACCATGGCCGGCCGCAGCCGCTCCAGCAGCGGGGAGAGTCCCTGCAGCGCCCGGGTGACGATGTCGCTGAGGCCCTGCTCGGGGAGCATGATGTCCAGGTCGTGGTCGGGGACGATGTCGAAGGCGGAGAGCACCTGGTCCAGCATCTCCCGGTGCTGCGCGGTGACCACCACCAGGGGCTGGAAGTCCCCGCTGCGGCGCAGCGCCGCCACCAGCGGGGCCATCTTCACGGCTTCGGGCCGTGTGCCGAAGATGGTGACGACGCGCAGGGGCTCGGGCACGGCTACGCCGGGCGGCCGCTGCCGCTGCGGGCGTCGCGCGCCACCGCGGCCTTCCGCTCCAGCAGCCCCATGCGCCGCGCCCCGACGTAGAGGACCGCGGCGATCACCCCCAGGGTGACCACCGAGGCCGTGCGGTTGACGCCGGCCACCGCCAGCGCGCCCACACCGAAGAAGGCGCTCACCAGGTAGAGAAGGAGGACCGTCTGGCGCTGGGAGAGCCCCCGGTCCAGCAGCCGGTGGTGCAGGTGCCCGCGGTCCGGCAGGTAGATGGGCCGGTGGCTGCGGAAGCGGCGGACGATGGCGAAGGCGGTGTCCACGATGGGCACGGCCAGGGCCAGCAGGGGGACCACCAGGGAGAGGGCGGTGTAGGACTTGTACAGACCCATCACGGAGATGCCGCCCAGCACGTAGCCGACGAACATGGAGCCGGAATCGCCCATGATGATGCGTGCCGGGTTGAAGTTGTGCCGCAGGAAGCCCAGCATGCTGCCGATGAGGCACGCCGCCAGGAGCATGGAGGTGGCGTCCCCCTTGACCATCGCCGTGAGCAGCAGCGTGGTCCCGGCGATGGCGGCGATGCCGGAGGCCAGACCATCCACGCCGTCGATGAAGTTGGTGGCGTTGACCACCCCCACCACCCAGACGATGGTGAACAGCGGCCCCAGCGGGCCCACAGCCACCGTCCGCCCGGTCAGCGGGTGGGTGACGAACTGCGTGCTCAGCCCGAAGGGGATGAGCACGGCCGCCGCGGCCACCTGTAGGAGAAACTTCAGGGCCGGATGCATCCCCCGGGCATCGTCCCAGATCCCCACCAGGAACAGGAAGGTCGACCCCAGGAGGATCCCCAGGACCGCCTGGTCGGCCCGCGGGCTGAGGGGGATGCGGACGGTGAGGACGTCGCCGCGGTGGGTGAGGACGATGTCCCGCGTGATCACTGTGGCCACCAGCAGGGCGGCGAGGAAGCCGACGTAGATGGCCACCCCGCCCAGCCGCGGCATGGGGCGGACGTTGATCCGCCGCCCGCCGGGGTAGTCGATGGCGCCGATGCGCCTGGCAAAGCGACGCAGCCCCGGCGTCAGGGCGTTGGTCACCACCAGCGCTATCAGCGCTGCCGCAATCCAGGAGGGGACCGTCATCGGTTCACTATTCTCCTGTGTGGGCGAACGCGGCACGCCCCGTCAGCGTCGAGAAGTTCCACCACACGCTCAAGAGCCAGCCCCGCCACGGACTTTCACACCGGCTGGGGCTGCGGCCGGGCCTCGAAGAGGTCGCTCACCGAGCGGCCCTCGTGGATGCGACGGATGGCCTCCCCCAGCAGCGGGGCCACGGAGATGACGCGGATCTTCTCGCTGCGCTTCTCTGCCGGCAGGGCCACGGTGTTGGTCACCACCAGCTCGCGCAGCGGGCTCTGGGCGATGCGCGCCAGCGCCGGCCCGGAGAGGATGGCGTGGGTGACGTAGGCAGCCACCTCCTCCACGCCGCGCCGCAGCAGGGCCTGCGCGGCCACGGTCAACGTCCCCGCCGTGTCGGCGATGTCGTCCACGATGACGGCGCGGCGGCGGTAGACCTTGCCGATGACGTGGACCACCTCGCGCACCTGGTTGGGCCGGTCCCGCCGCTTGTCGATGATGGCCAGAGGGGCGCCCAGCAGCGCGGCGAACTCCCGCGCCCGCTGCGTCCCTCCGATGTCGGGCGAGACGATGACCAGGTTCTCCGGCCGCTGCCGCCGCAGGTCCTCCGCCAGGAGCATGCGCGAGGGCAGGTGGTCCAGCGGGATGTCGAAGAAGCCCCAGATCTGGCCGGCGTGCAGGTCCACGGCCAGGATGCGGTGCGCCCCGGCGGCGGTGAGCAGGTTGGCCACCAGCTTGCTGCTGATGGGTTCGCGCGGCCGGATCTTGCGGTCCTGCCGCGCGTAGCCGAAGTAGGGTATCACCGCCGTGATCCGCGCCGCAGAGGCCCGGCGCAGGGCGTCGATGATCACCAGCAGCTCCATCAGGTGCTCGTTCACCGGGGGCGAGGTGGGCTGGATGACGAAGACGTCCTCGCCGCGCACGCTCTCCTCGATGGTGATGCGCACCTCGCCGTCGGCAAAGCGGGCCAGGGTCATCTCCCCCAGGGGGATGTCCAGGTAGTCGGCCACCTCCTGGGCCAGCGCCGGGTTGGCTGAGCCGCTGAAGACCTTGAGGGTGCGGCCGCCCATGGCGCCCTCACCCGCCCACCCGGCTGTGCCGGATCACCCGCGCGGGCACTCCCACGGCCACAGCGCCGGCGGGGACATCCTTGGTCACCACCGATCCCGCGCCCGTGCTCGCCCCCCTGCCGATACGCACCGGCGCCACCAGCATGGTGTCGCTGCCGATGAAGGCCTCGTCCTCGATCACCGTGGGCCACTTCCTCCCGGAGCGGTCGCGCAGGTTGCAGGTGATGGTGCCAGCGCCGATGTTCACCCGTTCCCCCACGGTGGCGTCCCCCAGGTAGGACTTGTGGTGCACCTTGGTCCCGTCGCCGATGGTGCTGTTCTTCACCTCGGCGAAGTTGCCGATCTCCACCCGCCGCCCGATGCGCGAGCCAGGGCGGAGGTGGCTGTAGGGGCCGACGCGGCTGCCCTCGCCCACCGTGGACTGCACCACGGTGGAGGCCACCACCGTCACCCCGTCAGCGATCACGGCATCGACCAAGCGGGCGTGCGGCCCGATGATGCAGCCGCGGCCGATGCGGGTCTCCCCCTCCAGGGAGCTGCCCGGGTGGATTACCGTCTCCTCCCCGACCACCACCCCCGCGTGCACGTAGGTGGCCTGGGGATCGACGACGGTGACCCCGCCGTCCATGAGATGGCCCAGCAGCCGGGCGCGCATGGCCGCTTCGGCCCGGGCCAGGTCGCGCCGCGAGTTGACGCCCAGCACCTCCAGGGGGTCGTCCACGGCCAGGGCGTCCACGCGGGCGCCGCCCTGCAGCGCCCAGGCGATGACGTCGGTCAGGTAGTACTCCCCCTGGGCGTTGGCCGGCTGCACGTGCCCCAGCCCTTCCCCCAGCAGGGCCGGGTCGAAGACGTAGGTGCCAGCGTTGATCTCCCGGATCGCCCGCTCCCCCGGGGTGGCGTCGGCTTCCTCCACAATGCGCTGCACCAATCCGCCGGTGCCGCGGACGACGCGCCCGTAGCCGGTCGGGTCGGAGAGGTGCGCCGTGAGCAGGGTGATCCCCGGCCGGACGTCCTCCTGGTGCGCCACCAGGCGCCGCAGCGTCTGCGCGGTGAGCAGGGGGACGTCGCCGTAGAGCACCAGCACGGCCTCTGCCGCTCCCACCGCCTCCAGCCCCACCAGCACCGCGTGCGCCGTCCCCTTCTGCTCCACCTGGACGACGAAGGTGGCGCCGTCGCCGACCTCCGCCTGCACCGCTTCCGCGCCGCGGCCGACGACCACCACCGGCCGCGCCAGGCCCGCCTCTTCCAGAGCCGCCAGGACGTAGCGGATCATCGGCCGCCCGCAGATGCGGTGCAGCACCTTGGGAAGGCTGGAACGCATGCGCTTGCCCACGCCGGCGGCGAGGACGATGGGGCGGACAGTCATCTACGGAAGGCCTTCACGGGAACCTCCTGCCGCACAGAAGTTCTTGACCCCCCGGGGCAATCCTTCCCCGCGCCCGCCGCCCACCCGGCCGCAGGCCCGCCGTCCGGCGTGACGGCGCCTCCGCAGCGGAACCGCTGTCCGCGTGGCGCAAAATCAGCCGTCTGCCCGATACCGGAGCGCCGCTGGCTTCCCTATCCTCTGGGACGTGCGCAGCCTTTCCGCCTCGGTCCTCGTCCTGCTGCTCGCCGCCCTGGTCGTGCCGACGTCTGCGGGCGACGACCCCGCGGGTCCCGCCTCCCTGGAGGAGCGCCTGGCCGGGCTAGCCGTACGTACTGGCGCCCGGGCCGTCCTGCTCCCCGCTGTCGTGCACGCCCTGGGCCGTCAGGAGGCCGGTCTTCCCGGGCAGCCCGGGGCGTTCGACCGGGCTCTGGCCCGGCGCCTGACCGCGCGGCCGGAGCTGCGCCCGGTAGTGCGCGATCTTCTGCAGCGCTACCGACGGCTCCCCCGGGCGACGCTGGAGGTTGCCTTCGACCGCACCTGGCTGGGCCGCCCGCTGGAGCGCTCTCTGAGCGCAGAGGAACTGTGGGGTCTGCTCGCCCCCTTCCGGGGACTGCGCCCCGGAGGTGCAGGGCTGCCTGGGCTCCCCTCGCCCGCCGCATCTCCCGGACCCTCCCTTGCCACCCCGCGCCTCAGGGTGGAGGTGGATCGCAACATCCTCAGCCGCGCGCTCCTGCGGCCGCTCGACCTGCGGACCCTCGCCCCCAGGATCGACCGTGTGTCGACGCCCCAGCCGGTAGACCCGCGGGTGGCCACCTGGCTGGAAGGGTTCTTCCTCCACGGGGATGAGGTGCGTCTGGACGGGTACGACCGGCGCCGGGTGGAGACGCTGGGCGTCGTGGCCATCGCCGGCACCCTGAAGCTCGGCTTCATGGTCCCCGGATGGGCGGCGCCGGGGCCGCACGTGGTGCAGGTGCTGCGGCTGGACGCCTCCGGAGCGATCGTCAGCCGGAGCAACCGGTTCGCCCTGCAGGTGGGCACCGGCCAGGCCACCCGCCGGTTGGATCGGCTGGAGCCCGCTCGCCTGCACGGAGGCGAGGTCCTCACCGTGGTGGGCCGCTTCCTCCCCTCCGACCTCATCCTCCTGGACGGGGCGCGGCTGCCCACCGCGCCGGGAACGCACTGGCAGCCCGGCCCCGCCGAGTGGGTGGGGACGCTCCGGGCGGTGATCGCCGAGACCACCGCGCCCGGCGAGCACCGCGTGGCGGTGGCCTCCGCAGACGGCCAGGTCACGCCGGCGCTGCCCCTTACCGTCCTCCCGCCGCGACGCCCCGTGGTCGTGCTGACCATTCCCCGGCTGCGCTGCGTGGACGAGACGAACCCCGAGAAGATCGGGGTCGGCCCGCTGGAGAAGAACCTGCACGATGAGGTCTTCCTGGTGGTGGTCACCGAGATCGACGGCTCGGTGGCCGTGAAGACTACGCGCACCTACTCCGGATTCGACGACGGCGATGAGCAGGTCCTGGATGCCGCCGACGCGCAGGTGGTCGGGGCGGGCGGGGCGGCCGTGGACGTGCGGCGGCACCTGCGCTTCTACGTCGCCGCCTACGAGGACGACGGCATCCGCGGGAGTATCGCCAGCGCCTACGCTCAGCTGGCGGCGCAGGTGGCGGAGGCCATGGGCGACGCCCTGCGGGACACGCGCCACCCGGTGCTGGAGTCGCTGGCGGATGCGGCCGGCCGGCTGCTGGATGAGCTCGTCACCTTCCTGGGGGGAGCAGACTTCATCGGCGACGACGCCCGGGAGTGGACGGCCTCCGAGCTCCTGGCGCTGGCCGGGACGGGGCCGCGCAGCGAATCCCTCCGCCTGCTGTACAACGGCAACCGACATGGGGACACCGGCGAGTACGCCGTGGACCTGACGCTGGTGGCCCGCCAGGGCACGCCGTAGACGGGGAGGTCGGGGCGGCCGGCCGCCGGCGAGGATCACGGCAGGGGGCGCCGCGGCGCTGGCAGCGGGCAGGACGGTGGCTGGGGGGGCAGGCTTCGATCCTGCGCTGCCGGAGTCAAAGTCCGGTGTCCTCCCGACTAGACGACCCCCCAGCGCACCTGTATTCTCCAGAGCCGCGGCGGGCCGGTCAACCCCTCATGTCGCCTGCCCCTCCCCTGCCAGCGCGATCACGTCGACCTCCACCAGCGCTCCGCGCGGCAGGCGGCTGACCGCTACCGTGGTCCGCGCCGGCGGCTCCTCCTGGAAGAACGCCCCGTACTCCTCGTTCATCGGCCCGAAGTCGCTCATCTCCGCCAGGAAGACGGTGCACTTGACCACGCGCTGCAGCGACGACCCTGCCGCCTCCAGAATGGCCCGCACGTTCTCCAGGGCCTGGCGTGTCTGCTGCTTGATGTCCGTCCCCACCAGCTGGCCGGTCTGGGGGTCCAGGGCAATCTGGCCCGAGAGGAAAAGCAGTCCCCCCGCCCGCACCGCCTGCGCGTACGGCCCGATGGCCCGCGGCGCCCGGTCTGTGCTGACGATCGCTCGCTGCATACCCACAGCCTCCCCGTGTGACGTGGAGCAGGAGCCGGCGCAGGCCGTCTCCCGCCGCGTCGATTATACGCGCAGCGGCACACCTCTATACGCGATATCCACGGGGGCACACCCCCGCGCACCGGGGCATGGGGCGGCAGAGGGCACGGAGAGGACGGCTACAGGGTCTGCAGCATGGCCCGCAGGCGGCGGCGCAACGCCTCGGGGGCGGGCTGTCCTGCGCACCGCTGCCGGATGACCTCCCGCAGCCGCAGCTCGAACTCGTGGTGCGGCCCGCAGTCGCGGCACAGCCGCAGGTGCTCCTGCAGGCGGCGGGAGGTCTCGGGGTCCAGCTCCCGATCCATGTACTGCCAGAGCAGGCGCACGACCTCCTCGCAGTGGACCGCGCTCATGGTTCCCTCCCCTTCTCGTCCGGGGTGACGTGACCTGTGCGCAGGGCGTATTCCCACAGCGCCTGCTGCAGCAGCCGCCGCCCGCGGAAGAGGCGGGACATCACCGTGCCCAGGGGGACCTCCAGGATGTGGGCAATCTCCTTGTAGGTGAAGCCCTCCAGGTCCGCCAGGATGACCGCGGCGCGGAAGGCCTCCGGCAGCGAGGCCAGGGCCGCCTCCACGTCGGCGTCCATGACCGCCTGCAGGACGACCTCTTCCGGGTTCCCCTGGCGGCGCAGCGCCTCGCTGGCTAGGACGCGGCTGTAGAGGTACTGCTCCTCCACGTCCTCCTGGTCCACCACCTCCGGCTCCCGGTCCGCCCTACGGTAGGCGTCGATGTACGCGTTCATCAGGATGCGGTACAGCCAGGCGCGGGCGTTGCTGCCTGGCTGGAAGGTGTGAAAGGAGCGCCAGGCCTTGAGGAAGGTCTCCTGCACCAGGTCTTCCGCGGCGTCCCGGTTGCGGGTCAGGCGCAGGGCCGCGCCGTAGAGGCGGTCGAGGTGCTCCTCCGCCAGCGCCGCAAACTCCCGGGCGGCCGGGGTCTCCGGCGAAGGCTGGTTCACGACCGGTGGACGGGACTCCCCCAGCGACGTCCCCACGTCCCGCTCAACGTGCGGCTGCCGGGAAAGCATTCCAGCGCTGCGGCGGGCAGAAAGCGGAGGACAGGGCAACCCTGACAATCGCGCCCATTGGGGCCCTCGCCCCCGCCCTTTGATGGTCGGGCCAGACCTGCGTGTCCGGGGTGCCCTGCCCCTGCTCTGACCCTTCGACCAGGGAGGAGCGTTGTCCTGCCGCACGGGCAAGGCCGCCGGGAGCGGTGGGTCGCGGCGGCCCGGCATGCAGCTCGGCCGCCCGGCAAGCCATCTCGCCTCTACTCTCCGCTGGGGGCGTGCCCGTAGATCATGTCGTGCAGGGTGAGGCGCTCCAGCACCCCTTCCGCCGCGGCTTTCATGGCCATCCAGATAGGGCGGATGCCGCATCCCGGGAGGTAGGCGCAGTTGGGATCCTCCACCCCCACGCACCACCACGGCGCCGCCCCTTCCTCCAGGACCTCGAAGGCTTCCCGCAGGGTGATCTCGGCGGGAGGGCGGGAGAGGGTGTGCCCCCCGGCGGGCCCGCGCTTGCTGGCCACCAGCCCGGCCCGGCGCAGCGAGGCCATGATCTGGTTGAGGTACGACTCGGGCAGTCCCTGGCGGGCGGCGATCTCGTGGCTCTGCACGTAGCCCTCGCCGTAGTGGCGGGCCAGATCCACCAGCGCGCGCAGGCCGTACTCCGCGCGGCTGCTCACCTTCACCGCGCGCGCGCCGTGGTCGACCCGGGTACGCACCCTCACTGCACGATCACGTCCTCTTCGCTCACACGGCCATCGACAATGCGAAAGCCCCGCACCTGTGGCCGCTCAGCCCGTTGCAGCGATATTATCACATAGACCGCCTCCGGGTAGAATGCCCTGGCCACGTCCGTGCGCGAGGGCGTGGCCTCGGAGGCGGTGTGTGAGTGGTAGATGCCCACGACCTCCAGCCCCTCCCGGTCCATCTCCCGCAGGAACTGCAACAGCTGCCGGTCGTCCAGCCGGTAGGTGTAGGGGCTCTGATCCACGTTGTCCCCGCGGTACACGCGGAGGACCTGCCCATCCCGCCCGGCCAGCAGCCCGCAGCACTCCAGGGGAAAGGTCTCCCGGGCGTGGGCGATCATCTCCTCCAGGTGCTCCCGCGTCAGACGCAGCGCCATCTACCCGAACACCCTGGTGGAGAGGTAGCGGCCGCCGCCGTCGGGGAGGACGACCACGATCACGCCCTCGCCGACCTCGCGGGCCACCTGCAGCGCCGCCAGCATCGCCGCGCCGGCCGAGGGGCCGACCAGCCAGCCCTCCTCCCGGGCCAGACGGCGGGTCATGGCGTAGGCCGCCTCGGTGCCCACGGCGATCACCCGGTGGTGCACGCTGGGGTCGTAGATGCCCGGGACGATGGAGGTGGCCATGTGCTTCAACCCCTCCAGCCCGTGCAGCGGGCCGTCGGGCTCCACGGCGATGATCTGCACCTGCGGCCGCTGCTCGCGCAGCCGCCGCCCCACCCCCACCAGCGTGCCGGAGGTGCCCAGGCCGGCGACGAAGTGGGTGAGGCGGCCGTCGCTCTGGGCGATGATCTCCGCCCCCGTGGTGTCGTAGTGGGCGCGCCAGTTGGCCGGGTTGTTGTACTGGTCCAGCAGGACGTAGCGCTGCGGTGCCGCGGCAAACACCTGCCGCGCCAGACGGATGGCCCCGTCGGACCCCTCCAGCGGGTCGGAGGGGATGACGGTGGCGCCGAAGGCCTGGATGATCCGCCGCCGCTCCACGCTCACGTTCTGCGGGACGACCAGCTCCACCTGGTACCCTTTGGCCGCGCCGATCATGGCGTAGGCGATGCCCGCGTTCCCCGAGGAGGCATCCAGCAGGACCTTCCCCGGGGTGAGCCGGCCCTCGCGTTCCGCCTCCTCGATCATCCGCAGCACGGGGCGGTCCTTCACCGACCCTCCCGGGTTGAACCACTCGGCCTTGGCCAGGATCTCCACCCCGGGGGGAACGCCGGCCAGGCGCGTCACCCGCAGCAGCGGCGTGCGGCCGATGCACCCCAGGAGGTGGCTGCCGAGGCGGTGGGCGGGTGAGGCCGGGCGGGAGGACACGGCCGCGCGTGCCTCAGTCGTCGAAGAGGACGGTGGGCTCCGGGTAGAGACGTACCCGGTGGGCCAGCAGGCGCGCGTGGACCAGGTCGTGCAGGGCGGCGTTCTTCTCCTCCACCGTGCCGGGGGCGCGCAGCAGCTCCAGCGGCAGGTTCACCCGCAGCGCCCGGTTGGGGATGACGTGGCGCGTGATGCCGGTGGGCAGCTTCTGCGGGAGGACGGCCAGGCGCAGGATCTGCGCCTTGGTGAACCGGGGGAAGACCACCAGCACGCCAATCCGGTCGTACTCGGCGCGCAGGAGGCGGCGGTCCGTGGTGAGGACGCGATAGATGGGGACCCGCCCGTTGTAGGCGTCCACCACGGCGCGCATGGCGCCCACGCGCGCGGAGAAAGACCGCCCCGCCCGCACGCCCAGCACGCCCTGCTCCCAGACCAGGCCGCAGGCCAGACGGCCGTCGCGCAGCGCGCCGGCCAGCCGGGCGGCGCTGTCCAGAGGGACCAGCGGCAGCCGCGGCAGCAGGCGGGCCAGCGCGGGGCCGTCCTCCCGCAGCAGGTGGTGCCACACCTCCAGGCGGACCCCCGCCGCGGCGTAGTCCACGACCTGGAGGAGGTGGTGCGGCACGCCCAGGCGCTGCAGGGCGCTGGTGCGGTTCGCCCCGTCCAGGACCACGTAGCCGCCGCCGGGCAACTCCGCCGCCACCGGCGGGTTGCGCAGCACCTCCTCGCTCTGCAGCTGCTCCACCAGGGCGGCGACGCGCCGCGGGTCGGCGTCCTCATGCAGGTGGACCTGCGCCGCCGGGACGATGCGCAGGGTGGGGAGGGGCTGAGCGGAGGGGAGGCGGGCGGGAGGCGTCACGGGCGGCCGAGGACCCTGGCCAGGTGGTCGATGACGTCGATCTTGGTGACGATGCCGACGACACGCCCGCTGTCCACGACGATGGCCGCGTTGGCGCTGAGGAAGATCTCCGCCAGGTCGCCCACCGGCGTCTCCGGCGTGACCACGGGGGCGCTGGGGTTGACCAGGAGGGTGATGGGGTCGTCGAGGCCGTGTCCCCCCTCCAGCAGGTAGGAGAGCAGATCCACCTCGCTGACCATGCCCACCAGGCCGCCGTCGGCCACCACGGGCAGCTGGGAGACGTCGTACTGCTTCATCTTGGCGATCACCGCGCGCACCTGCTCGTCCGGCGTCGCGGTGATCAGCGGCAGGCCCTTGGCCCGCAGCAGGTCGGCCACGGTGCCCATCTCCGCTTCCAGGTAGCCGTTCTCCCGCATCCAGTCGTCGTCGAAGAGTTTGGAGAGGTAGCGAAACCCGGAGTCGGGGAGGATGACCACGACCCGCTTCCCCTCCCCGTGGTCCGGCAGGCCGCGCAGGTACCGCAGGGCCCCGGCCACGGCGCTGCCGCTGCTGCCGCCGCAGAACAGCCCCTCCTCCCGCACCAGGCGGCGGGCCATGAGGAAGGACTCCCGGTCGGTCACCGGCACCACCTCGTCCACGACGCGGAAGTCCATGGTCCCGGGGAGGAAGTCCTCGCCGATCCCCTCCACCTTGTAGGTGTGCGCCTCCCCCAGCCTGCCGCTGCGGAAGTACTCGCTGTAGACCGAGCCCACCGGGTCCACGCCCACCACCTTCACCTGGGGGTTGCGCTCCTTGAGGAAGCGTCCCACCCCGGAGATGGTCCCCCCGGTGCCCATGCCGCAGACGAAGATGTCCACGCGGCCGCCGCTGTCCTCCCAGATCTCCGGTCCGGTGGTCTCGTAGTGGGCGGCGGGGTTGTGCGGGTTGTGGTACTGGTCTGCGTACCAGGCCTGGGCGGTCTCCTCCGCCAGCCGCCGGCTGACGCTGTAGTAGGAGCGCGGGTCCTCGGGGGCCACCGCCGTGGGCGTGATCACCACCCTGGCGCCGAAGGCGCGCAGCAGGCGGATCTTCTCCTCCGACATCTTGTCCGGCATGACGAAGATGCAGCGGTAGCCGCGCACGGCCGCCACCAGGGCCAGGCCCATCCCGGTGTTGCCCGAGGTGGCCTCGACGATGGTCCCCCCCGGCCGCAGCTCCCCCTGCGCCTCCGCCGCGGCCACCATGCGCACGCCGATGCGGTCCTTCACCGAGCCTCCGGGGTTGAGAAACTCCAGCTTGGCCACCACGTCCGCGCGCACGCCCCGCGTCACCCGGTGCAGGCGCACCAGGGGGGTGTGCCCCACCACGTCCAGGATGCTGTCGTGGATGCGCTCGCCGGCGCGCGTCTGGACCTTCACCCGCCACCCTCCCCCGCCGTCCCCCCGGCCATGGCCGGAATGATGGACACCTCGTCCTGCGGCCCCACCGGGGTCTCCTCCCCGCGCAGGGTGCGCATCTCGTCGCCGTTGACGAAGACGTTGATGTAGGCGCGCACGTGCCCCTGCTCGTCCAGCACCTGCGCTCCCACCCCCGGGTAGGCCGCGCGCAGGTTCGCCAGCACCTCCCGCACCGTGCTCCCCGGCACCTGCACGCGGCTCTGCCCGCCGGTCTGGCGCCGCAGCGGCGCGGGAACGTAGACGGTTGCCACGGTCATCACCTCCTGCCCACCCCACGAATGCGTTCCGCGAATTCGTGGGGACCCCGGAACTTATCCACCGCTTCTCATGGCTGCAGCGCCTGCTCCAGGTCCGCGATCAGGTCGTCGGGGTGCTCCAGCCCCACCGAGAGGCGCAGCAGCCCCTCCTCCACCGCCAGGGGCGTTCCCGCCACGCTGGCGTGGGTCATCGACGCCGGGTGGTCGATCAGCGACTCCACCCCGCCCAGGCTCTCCGCCAGGAGGAAGAGCTTCGTCCGCGCCGCCACCCGCCGCGCCGCCGCGCCGCCGCCGTGGACGACAAAGGAGACCATCCCGCCGAAGCAGCGCATCTGCCGCGCGGCCAGCTCGTGGCCGGGATGGTCCGCCAGCCCCGGGTAGAGGACCCTGCTGACCCGCGGAGCCTGCCGCAGGAACGTCGCCACCCGGACGGCGTTCTGGGCGTGGCGCTCCATGCGTACCGCCAGGGTGCGCAGCCCGCGCAGGACCAGCCAGCAGTCCAGCGGGCCGGGGACGGCGCCGACCGCATTCTGCAGGAACTTCAGCCGCTCGTACAGGTCGGCGCGGGAGGTGAGCACCGCCCCGCCCACCACGTCGCTGTGGCCCCCCAGGTACTTCGTCGTGGAGTGGACCACCAGGTCGGCGCCCAGGCGCAGCGGCTGCTGCCCGTAAGGGGTGGCGAAGGTGTTGTCCACGGCCACCAGCGCCCCGGCGGCGTGGCCCACGTCGGCCAGGCGGGCGATGTCCAGGATCCTCAGGTAGGGGTTGGTGGGCGTCTCCAGGAAGAGCAGCCGCGTGCGCTCGCGCATCGCCCGCTCCACCGCCGGCACCTCGCGCATGTCCACGAAGGTGGCCTCGATACCGTAGCGCTGCAGGACGCGGACGAAGAGGCGGTGCGTGCCGCCGTAGACGTCGTCCGGGGCCACCACGTGGTCACCGGGGGAGAGCAGCAGGGCCACCGCGGTGATAGCCGCCATCCCCGAGGCGAAGGCCAGCCCGTACTCCGCCTCCTCCAGGGAGGCCAGCGCCCGCTCCAGGGCGCTGCGCGTGGGGTTAGCGGTGCGGGAGTAGTCGTACCCGCGGTGCTCCCCCGGGGCCTGCTGCACGTAGGTGGAAGTCTGGTAGATGGGAGGGATCACCGCCCCGGTGGTGGGATCGGGCGCCTGGCCGTCGTGGATGGCCCGCGTCTCGAAGTGGTGGGAGGACGGCATCAGGAGAGCACCGCCTCCGCGGCCAGCGCGGCCAGCCGCTCTTCCACCTGCGGCCGCGCCACCGGCAGCAGCTCCAGGGCGTACACCTCGGCGAAGCGCCGCGCGTAGGCGTCGGCCACCGCGGCAAAGGAGACCTCCCGGCCCAGCAGCCGCGCCATGGAGGTGACAGGGCGGTTCAGGCCGCAGGGATTGATCCAGGTGAAGGGCTCCAGGTCCGTGGTCACGTTCAGGGCCGCCCCGTGCATGGTCACCCTCCGCTTCACCGCCACGCCCACAGCGGCCAGCTTGGCCTCCCCCACCCAGACGCCAGGGAAACCGCGCACCCGGACGGCGCTGATCCCAAAGTCGGCGACGGTGCGGATCACCGACTCCTCCAGCGCCCGCATGAAGCGCACCACGTCCTCGTCCATGGCCCGCAGGTCGAGGATGGGATAGGCGACCAGCTGCCCAGGCCCGTGGTAGGTGGCGCCGCCGCCGCGCTCGATCTGGTAGATCTCGACGCCGCGCTGCCGCAGCACGTCGGGGGAGAGCAGCAGGTGCCCCCGATCCCCGGACCGCCCCAATGTGATCACAGGGTGATGCTGCAGCAGCAGGACCACGTCGGGAATCGCGGCCTGCTGGCGGGCGGCGACCAGCCGCCGCTGCAGCGTCCAGGCGTCGGCGAAGGGCGTCAGCCCCTCAAGGGTCACTAGCCACGCATCCCGCATCTTGGCTCCTATTCTAGCCGGGTGCCCGCGGCCGGGCGCGGCCGCGGGCGGGACCGACCTGCGCGGTCGGACGCTCACGGCAATGTCGTCTGGGCTGGTCGGGCTCAGGGAGCCCGACGGGAGGGCGAAGGCCGCTAGGCCTCCGCCCGGAGACAGATGCAGGAGCGAGGGCGCGGTGCCAGGGGGTGCGCAGTTCCTGGACGCACGGACATAGCAGCAGGCATCATAGCATGGCATTCAGGCGGAGACTAGCGGTTCTGCCAGGACCGCCTCCCCGTCCGGGAAGCAGACCAGCGGGTGGCCCGGAGCGATGGTCACCTCCACCCGGGTCCCCGGCGGGTAGGTCGCCGTGTGCTTCTGCAGGCTGTGCAGCGTCGCCCCGGAGGGCAGGGCGACGCGGTAGAGGTTCAGCGCGCCCTGGAAGAGGCGGGCGGTGACGACACCCGGCCCCGGCCCCGCGGTGATCTCCACGTCGTCGGCGCGCACCAGGAGCTCCACCCGGGTGCCCGGACGCAGCGGCGCGCGGAAGGGCAGCACGCCGATCTCGGTGACCAGACCCTCCGCCTGCACCGTGGCCGCCAGGAAGTCGGCGCGCCCCAGAAACCCGGCGACGAAGCGCGTGCGCGGCAGGTGGAAGATGGCCTCGGGGACGTCCACCTGGGCAATCCGTCCCCCGTGCATCACCGCCACCTGGTCGCCCATGAAGAGGGCCTCCTCCTGGTCGTGCGTGACGAAGACCGCCGTCATCTGGGTCTGCCGCAGGATGGCGCGCACCTCCTCGCGCAGCTGCACCCGCAGGTCGGCGTCCAGGTTGCTGAACGGCTCGTCCAGCAGCAGCGCCAGCGGCTGCGGAGCCAGCGCCCGGGCCAGGGCCACGCGCTGCTGCTCGCCGCCCGACAGCTCGAAGGCCATGCGCTCCTCCAGGCCGGCAAGCCCCACCAGCGCCAGCAGGTCACGCACGCGGCGCGCCCGATCCCCATCCCGCAGGCCGTAGGCGACGTTCTCCGCCACCGTCAGGTGGGGGAAGAGGGCGTAGTCCTGGAAGACGAAGCCCACCCGCCGCCGCTCCGGCGGCACGAACCTGCCCTCACCGGTCACCACCTCTCCCCCCACCTCGACGACGCCCTCGTCCGGGCGCTCCAGCCCGGCGATCAGCCGCAGGACAGTGGTCTTGCCGCACCCGGAAGGCCCCAGCAGGGCAAGGATACGGCCCTGGGGGACGGCCAGGTCCAGCTCACGCACCACCGGCAGGTGGCCAAAGGCCTTGCTCACGCCGCGGCAGCGGATGGCCGCCTCCACGGCCCTCACCCCTCTCCCCTCCACCGTTCCTGCGCCAGCAGCAGCCACAGGGAGAGGGAGGAGAACGCCAGCAGCAGCAGCGCCGGGGCGGCGGCCCGGGCGAAGAACCCTTCGGTGGCGGTGGACCAGATGCGCGTGGCCAGCGTCTCAAAGCCCGTGGGGCCAAGCAGCAGCGTCGCCGGCAGCTCCTTCATCGTGGTGAGGAAGACCAGCGCCGTCGCCGCCACCACGCCCGGGCGGACCAGCGGTACGGTGACGGTGCGCAGGACCTGGAAGGGGCTGCGCCCCAGGGTCTGCGCCGCCTCCTCCTGTGAGGGGCTCACCTGCGCCAAGCCCGCGCGCAGCGGGCCCAGCGCCTGCGGCAGGAAGTGGACGGCGTAGGCGAAGACCAGCAGCCCCAGCGTCTGGTAGACGAACGGCAGGTAGCGTGCGGCGAAGAAGACGAGGGAGAGCGCCAGGACGATGCCGGGAAGGGCGAACCCGGCGTAGGTCAGGCGCGAGATCAGGGCGGCCAGCCGCCCCCCGTGGCGCACGGAGAGGATGGCCACGGGCAGCGCCGCCGCCACCGTCGCTCCCGCCGCCAGGACGGAGGCATACAGGGAGCGGACGGCGGGGCGCAGCGCGAGCGCCAGGGGCTCTCCCTGCCGTATCCCCACCGCCAGCCAGTAGACGATGACCCCCAGGGGGACGAGCACGCCCAGCAGGGTCGCCAGCGCACACAGCGCCAGGGCCGGCCACCGCCAGCGGCCCAGCCGCCGCGGGCGGATGGCGCGGGACGTCCCCCGCAGACGGTGGAACCGGCCCCGCCCCCGCCGCTCCTCCAGGAGCACGATCAGCGAGGCCAGGGCCACCAGCACCAGGGAGAGGACGGCCGCGTAGTGCCGGTTGAAGGACGCCTGATACTGCAGGTAGATGGCCGTGGTGAATGACTCGAACTGCATCATGGAGACGGCGCCGAAGTCGCTGAGCACGTACAGCGCGACCAGCACGGCTCCCGCGCCCACCCACGGCCTCAGGTGGGGGACGGTGATGCGGCAAAAGGCGCGCCAGCCCCCGTCGCCCAGGGTCCGCGCCGCCTCCTCAAGGGCCGGGTCCATCCCGCGCAGCCCCGCGCGGGCGCTGAGCAGGACGTAGGGATAGGTCACCAGGGTGAGGGTGATCCAGGCGCCGGGGAAGCCGTAGAGGCCTCCCGGCCGGAAGGCGATCCCCAGGCGGTCGAGCAGGTAGTGCACCATCCCCGCCGGCCCGAAGACGGTGGCGACGATGATCCCGCTGATGAAGGAGGGCACCACCAGCGGCAGGACGGTGAGCGTGCTCCACAGCCGCGCGCCCGGCAGGTCGGTGCGGGTGGTCAGCCAGGCCAGGGGCAGGGCGACGGCCACCGCGCTGACGGTGACGGCTGCAGCCAGCAGCACGGTGTGCAGGAGGATGCGGAGCGTACGGGGGTGCACCAGCAGGCGCCAGATCCCCTCGTCCGCGCCGGCCGCCCGCACTCCCAGGTAGACCACAGGCAGCAGCAGCGCCCCTGCCACCAGCAGCGACGGCAGCAGGACCAGGAGACCGGGAGGCCGGCGGCGGGCCGGGCCGTCCCTGCGCAGCGCCAGGGTGGACGGCAGGGCCACGGCCATGGCCCGCTACAGGACGCCTGCCTCCCGCAGCAGGCGGAGGGTCTCCTCCAGAGCCTGCAGGTGGTTTAGGTCCACGCGCGGGGTGCTGATCTGCGCCAGCGGCCGCAGCAGGGGGTGGGCGGGGACGCCGGCGACCAGCGGGTACTCGAACGTCTCGGTGGCAAAGTAGCGCTGCGCCTCGGGGGAGAGCAGGTACTCCACCAGGCGCAGCGCCGCGGCACTGCGCGCGGTGTCCACGATCCCCACGCCGGCCACGTTGATCAGGTTGCCGGCGTCGGGCCCGGGGAAGTAGTAGTTGCGCACCGGGAAGCCCTCCCCCCGCTCCTGCAGGAAGCGGAAGAGGTAGTAGTGGTTGACAAACCCGACGTCGATCTCCCCTGCCCCCAGGGCGGCGACGATGGCGACGTTGTTGCGGTAGGCCCGCGGGGCGTTCGCCTTCATCCCCAGGAGCCACTCCCGCGTGCGCTCATTGCCCCAGAGGAGGCGCATGGCCGTGACGTGCGCCTGGAAGGAGCCGTTGGTCGGCGCCCAGCCCATGCGCCCCCGCCAGCGGGGGTCAGTGAAGTCGCGGATGGAGGCGGGGAGATCGCGGGGGGAGAGGCGGCGTGTGTTGTAGGCCACGACGCGGGCCCGGCCGCTCACCCCCACCCACAGCCCCTCGCCGGAGCGAAAGCGGGGCTCCACCTTCTGCAGCAGCGCGGCCGGGAGGCGCTGCAGCCGGCCGGCGTACGCCAGCGCCCCCAGCGCGCCGGCGTCCTGGGCGAAGTAGACATCCGCCGGGCTGTTCGCCCCTTCTTCCATGATGGTCGCGGCGAGCTCGGCTGTCTCCCCGTAGCGGACACGCAGCCGGATCCCGCTGGCCTGGGCAAACCGCTCCAGCAGCGGCCCCACCAGCTCCTGGTTGCGTCCCGAATAGACCGTGACCGCAGCCGGCTGCGCGCCCAGGGGGGCGAAGGCCCCGAGGAACAGGAGGACGGCAATTAGGAGGAACGGGGATATGCGCGCGCACCGCAGGCAGGCACCGGTCATGACCTCATCCCCTCCTCCGCCCTGCCGCCCGGGCGCAGGGCGGGCTTGGATCGCTCCGCGCGTTACGCTATCCTAATTGTTGACTGTGGGACAACAGAATCTGACAACAATCGTTGTTGGCGGCAGGCCGCGGCATGGTCAGCGCCGCTGAGCTGCGCCAGCGCTTCCGGGCGGCGGGCCGGCGTATCACGCCGCAGCGCGACCTGATCTTCCGCCTGCTGGAGCAGACCCAGGCCGACCACCCGACCGCCGAGGCGCTCTACCTGCGGGCCGCGCGCCAGATGCCCTCCATCTCCCTGCGCACGGTCTACGCAGTGCTGGCCGAGCTGCAGGAGCTGGCCGCGGTGCGGCCGCTGGACCTGGGGACCGGCAGCACACGCTTCTGCACCAACGTCCGCAACCACCACCACCTGGTCTGCGAGCGCTGCGGCAGGGTGAAAGACGTCTTCGTGGAGCTGGCCCCGCTGGAGATCCCCGCGGCGCAGCGCGGGGGATTCCTGGTCAGGGAGCAGGCCGTGGTCTTCCGCGGCCTGTGCGCCGAATGCCGGGGCGGAGGTTCCTGACCCCCGATCAGGGACATGCAGCCCGCTCTATCCGCTCCTCCCTCGCACCGCCGCGTACCAGCGGCGCAGCAGGAAGATCTGGGCCGCGTGGTAGGAGTCGTGGGTGGCCAGATCGGCGACGACGTCCAGCTTCGTCCAGGGACCTGTCCCCCCGGGCCGGTAGGGCTCGGCCAGCGCTTCGGCCGGAAGGCGGCGGATTGTGGCGGCACAGGCCTCGTGTGCCCGCCCCAGGTCCTCCTGGACGTCGATCCAGGCCTCAGTGGTCGGTGCGACGGGGCGCCACTCCTCCTCCCCGGGGTCGACCACGGCTGCCGGATCGAGCCACCGCGCCACCTTCCAACACCAGTAGGCCATATGCCAGGCGATCTCGGCGATGGTGTGCTGCGCGGGAACGGGCCGCCAGTGCGCCTCCTCCGGGGTGACGCCTTCCAGGGCCGGGCGGACGCCCTTTCCCGACCAGTTCCCTTCCAGGTACGTCCCCTGCAGCCGCTGCGCCAGCCACGCGGGCAGGTCGATCCCGGCGGCGGTCATGGCTGCAGCGCCGCCAGCTCGCGCGTCGCCGCGGCCACCGCCTCCGCGGGGTAGGCGTAGTCCTCCAGGCGGCCGCTCAGGTACTCCTCGTAGGCCTGCAGGTCGAAGTGACCATGCCCGCTGAGGTTGAAGAGGATGACGCGCGGGACCCCCAGCTCCCGCGCCTCCAGGGCCTCGTCGATGACCCGGCGCACGGCGTGCGCCGACTCAGGCGCGGGGACGATCCCCTCGCTGCGGGCGAACTGCACCGCCGCCTCGAAGACCGCGCGCTGGCCGTAGGCGGCGGCCTCCACGTAGCCGGCGTCGTAGAGCAGGCACAGCGATGGTGCGTCGCCGTGGTAGCGCAGGCCGCCGGCGTGGATCCCCGGTGGGACAAAGGTGTGCCCCAGGGTGTACATCTTGAACAGCGGGGTGGTGGCCGCGGTGTCGCCGAAGTCGTAGAGGTAGCGGCCGCGGGTGAGCGACGGACACGCCTCCGGCTCCACGGCCACGAAGCGGACGTCCCTGCCCCTGAACCGGTCCGCCAGGAACGGATAGGCCAGGCCCGCGTAGTTGCTCCCCCCGCCCACGCAGCCGATGACCACGTCGGGGTACTCCCCGGCCAGCTCCATCTGCCGCCTGGCCTCCAGCCCGATGACGGTCTGGTGCAGGAGGACGTGGTTGGCCACGCTGCCGATGGAGTACTTGGTGTCCTCGTGCGTGGCCGCGTCCTCCACCGCCTCGCTGATGGCGATCCCCAGGCTCCCCGGTGAGTGCGGGTCCCGCTCGCGGATCGTGCGCCCGGCGCGGGTCTGCTCACTGGGACTGGGCAGGACCTGCGCCCCCCAGGTCTCCATGATCACGCGGCGGTAGGGCTTCTGCTCGTAGGAGACGCGCACCATGTAGACGGTGCACTCCAGGCCGAAGAGGCGGCAGGCCAGGGCCAGCGCGCTGCCCCACTGGCCGGCACCGGTCTCCGTGGTCAGGCGACGCACCCCCGCCTCCCTGTTGTAGAAAGCCTGGGCCACCGCGGTGTTGGGCTTGTGGCTACCCGCGGGGCTCGTCCCCTCGTACTTGTAGTAGATGTGCGCCGGCGTCCCCAGGGCCCGCTCCAGGCGGTGGGCGCGGTAGAGCGGTGTGGGGCGCCACAGCCGGTAGATCTCGCGCACCGGCTCGGGGATCTCCACCTCCCGCTCGGTGGAGACCTCCTGCTGGATGATCTGCGGCGGGAAGAGCGGGGCCAGGTCATCCGGGCCGATGGGCTGCTTGGTGGCCGGATGGAGCACCGGGGGGAGCGGCAGCGGCAGGTCCGCCAGGATGTTGTACCAGGCCTGCGGCAGGTCGCGCTCGTCCAGCACAAACTTGGTCTGCGGCATGTAGCCCTCACCTCCGGGCAGGGAATGCGGTGGATGTGACACCGGAAACGCCGGGTAGCGGTTCGGCTCCGTCTGGGGAAATCCCTGCGATCGGGTGGCCGGCTCAGTCCGCCTGGCGCACAGCCAGGGTGCGCAGGCGGTTGATGGCGGCGGCCAGCTCGTAGCGCCGCGGCAGGGCGTAGTCGCCGGGGTGCCCCTCGAACCCCGAGAGGACCTCCAGGCCCCGCTGCGCGACGTCCGCCAGCACCGCGTCCAGCACCGCGCTCAGGGGGTGCTCGCCGTCGAAGTAGCCCTTTTCCAGCGCGTAGAAGATGGCGTCGCCGATGGCGCGGGTCTGGCTGGGGTCCACCACCTGCTCCACCGCAGAGAGGTCGATGGTCTCGCGGCCGAAGACGATGGTGCGCAGCCCTCTGGCGTCCACGCGGACGCGCCGCTCGCGGTAGGGGTTGAAACCGTGGGGCAGGGGGATGCGGGCGCGGACGCGCTCAAAGGGCCGCCCCTCGCTCACCCGCCCGGCTGGCCGCGCGGCGGCGATGCGCCGCGCCTCCTCGGTGACCACGCGCGGGGTGAAGGTCTCCATGAGGATGACGGTGTCGGCCACGGAGAAGTAGTCGCCTGATCCGCCCATGACCAGCACCGTGGAGACGCCGTGGCCCTGGTAGAGGTGGCGCACCTGGTCGATGAAGGGGGTGATGGGCTCCAGGGCCTTGGGCACCAGCCGCTGCATGGCCTCGTCACGGATCATGAAGTTGGTGGCGCTGGTGTCCTCGTCAATGAGCAGGACGCGGGCCCCCACCTCCAGCGCCTCCATGATGTTCGCCGCCTGGGAGGTGCTGCCGCTGGCGTTGTCCGTGGAGAAGGCCTGTGTCTCCTGGCCGAAGGGCAGGTTGGTGATGAACGGGCTGATGTCCACGCGGGCGACACGGCGGCCGTCCTCGGCGCGGATCTTCACCGTGTCGGGGTGCGTGACCACGTACTCCCGCCCGTCGCCGGGGACGTGGGCGTAGACGCCGCGTGCCAGGGCGGCCAGCAGCGTGGACTTGCCGTGGAAGCCCCCGCCGACGATCAGGGTGATCCCGGCGGGGATGGCCATGCCGCTGACCGCACCGCGGTGCGGCGCCTGAAGCGTCACCGCCAGCTGCGGCGGCGCGCGGAAGGGCACCGCCCGGTGGGCCGGAAGCGGCAGGTCGGAGGCGCCGCTCTCCCGAGGGAGGATGGCCCCGTCGGCGATGAAGGCGACCAGCCCCTTGGCCCGCAGGGCGTCCTGCAGGGCGGCGTGGTCCTCCGCGACCTCCACGTGGCGGCGCGCGGCCCGGGCGTCCAGGTTCGCCCACAGCAGCGCGCCCTCCACGGCGGCGGGGAGATCCTCGAAGAAGATGGCCTGCGCCTGCTTGGCCTGGATCTTCCGCCCCTCCGCGGGCAAACCCAGGGCCAGGCGCAGCTCCACGAAGTCCTCGTGCAGACGGCAGGCGGTCCGCGGCAGGATCTCCTGCCCGCCGGCGTCCACCAGGAGCATACCGCTGCGGCCCGGCCCCCCGCCGCGCCGTCCCTGGCGGCGGGTCACCTCGCGGAAGCGGCGGGCGAGGAAGTCCTCCAGGGCGACGCGCCGCGCCGCCCCGTCCCACAGGTCGGCGGGAATCTGTGCCTCCGCCATGTCCACCTGGACGCGCAGCAGGGAGGGCGGGGCGAAGGGGTCGGGCTGCACGTGGTCGATGAAGAGGACGAAGCGGGGAAAGCGGTAGGCCCCGGCGATGGCCTTGTAGGCGGCGTAGCCTTTGCCCTCCAGCGTCAGCAGCTTGTCCCGCAGGCGGTCGGCGGGCAGCATGGTCAGGAACGACGGCGCGGCCTCACCGCTCGGGCCGGAGCAGGCGCGCCGCCACCTGCGCGTAGAACTTCGCCGCCGTGACCACCTCGTCCAGGTCCACGTACTCGTCGGCGGAATGGGCCAGATCGGGGATGCCCGGCCCGAAGAGGATGGTGGCGATGCCGCGGGCAGCGAAGAAGCGCCCGTCGCTGGCCTGCTGGTAGCCCACGGGGGCGGAGTCCAGCCCCAGCGCCGCGACCACCTCTCGGGCGGCGAGCACCAGCGGCGCGTCCGCCGGGGTCTCGATGGGCGGACCCTGCTGCAGCGGCTCCACGGTCACGTCCAGGTCGGGGTCCTCGTCGCGCAGCCGGGCCACAACCCGGTCGATCTCCGCGAGCGCATCGGCCGGGTGCTCGTGGGGCAGCGTGCGCCG
Source organism: Armatimonadota bacterium (assembly GCA_037446405.1). Taxonomy (GTDB): domain Bacteria; phylum Sysuimicrobiota; class Sysuimicrobiia; order Sysuimicrobiales; family Humicultoraceae; genus Humicultor. The sequence continues at coordinate 23,469 of JBBIIQ010000002.1, forward strand.
GTCGATGGTCGCCTCGCAGCGGTCGGGGACCACGTTGGTGGCGATCCCGCCGCTGATGGTCCCCACGGAGAGCGAGGGTGGCGGGGTAAGGGCGTGCGTCTCCCGGGCCAGCCGCGCGCCGATCTCCTGCTCCAGGGCGGTGAGCACCCTGACCATGGAGCGGATGGCGTTGACGCCGCGCCATGGGGTAGAGCCGTGGGCCGTGCGGCCGCGGGTGACCAGGCGCACCCAGAGGAGACCTTTCTCCGCGATGGCGATGCGGTTGTGGGTGACTTCGCCGACGATGACCTGGTCGGGCCGCAGCAGCCCCCGCTGCACCAGCATCTCCGTGCCCTTGGCCCCGCCCACCTCCTCGTCGCTCACCAGCGAGAGCAGCAGTGATCCCGCCAGCGGGACCTCCCGACGCACCAGCGTCTCCACGGCCGTCACCATGGCCGCCACGGACCCCTTGGGGTCGGCTGCGCCGCGGCCGTAGAGGCGGGTGCCCTCGATCTGCGCGCCCAGCGGGTCGTGGCGCCAGGCGCGGCGGTCTCCCGGGGGCACCGTGTCCAGGTGGCTGTTCAGCAGGAGCTCCGGGCGCCCCGACCCCAGGCGTAGCAGGAGGTTGGGCTTCTTCGGCTCCTCCGCCAGGACCTGGAAGTCCACCCCCAGTCTGCGCAGGCGCGCCCCGATCAGGTCCACGGCGCGGCGGGTGTCGCCCGGCGGGTTGGTGGTGTCGGTGCGCACCAGCGAGGCGAGCAGCCCCACCAGCGAGGGCCGCTGCCGCTCAATCTCCTCGGTCAGCGCCAGGGCGTCGGTGGGCGTCGTCGAGCTCATCGCGCGGGAACGATAACGGCGTCCGTCTGCACAGGCTCTTCGTCCTGCCCCCGGCACGGGGACCCTCAGGGAGAAGAGCTCTCCAACGAAGGGTTCTCCGCGGGCCGGGGCGGGGCCTGCGGGTGGCGGGATCGGCAGGTGGGGACGGGATCAGCGGGTGGGGGCCGGCACCGGCGGGGAGGCGGCCGGGCGGGCCACCCGCTGCCGGGCGATCTCCACCGCCCGCGCCAGCTGGGCATCGCGGCCGAGGAGAAAGTCCTCCGAGGTGAGGTCGAGGACCACGTCCGGCGTCACCCCCGCGCCCTCCAGCCGCCGCCCCTTCCCGCTGGTGAGCCGGCGGATGGTCACGCTGAGCGCGGAGCCGTCGGAGAGCTCGAACAGCGTGCTGGCTTCCACGGCCCCGGCGGTCTTCACCCCCACCAGCATCCCCCGCTGGTGCTCCACCACCGCCGCCGCCAGCAGCTCCGCGGCGGAGGCTGTCCCTTCGTTTACCAGCACCACCAGGGGGATTGCAGCCGGCAGCAGGGGGCCGCGCTCCGTGTGCACCACCTCCGTCCCCCGGCTCGTCACCTGCTGGTAGATGGGGACGCCGCGGGGGAGCAGCAGGTTCAGGGCCTCCCGCAGCTCGTGGAGGAAACCGCCGATGTTGCTGCGCAGGTCCAGGACCAGCGCGCGCATACCCTGCCCCAGCAGCCGCTGCAGCGCGGCGCGCAGCTCCCGCGCCGACCCCTGCGTGAACTCGTACAGGTAGACGTACGCGACCCCCGGCTCGACCATCCGCGCGGCGAACAGCGGGGGCACGACGATGGGCGCCCGGGTGATGGTGCGGATCAGGGGCACTGGGTGGCCGGGACGCTCGAACGTCACCGTCACCGTGCTGCCGGCGGGGCCGCGGATCATGGAGACCACCTGCTCGGCGGTGAGGCCGCCGGTGGGCGTGCCGTTGACACGGACGATCCGGTCGAAAGGACGCACGTCCAGGGCCGCCGCCGGGCTGCGCGGGATGACCTGCCACACATAGAAGCGCCCGTCCTTGGGCAGCAGGACCATCCCCACTCCCGCGAAGCCGGCCTGCTGCCGCTGCCGGGCGACTCGCTCGCGGTATTGCTCGGGCGTGAGGAAGCCGGTGTGCGAGTCGTTGAGGCTGCCGGTTACTGCGGTGATGGCGGCGTAGGCCAGCTCGCGGGGCGACACCTTCCCCTGCGCCGCGGTCAGCGCTGCGGTGAACGCCGCGCGGAAGATCCTCTCCGCCTCGGCGGGGGCGGTGCCCGGGGCGATGACGGCGAACCTGGCGGGGACGCCGACGGTGCTCAGGGCCGCCGCAATCCCGTCCAGGGCGGCGTTGAGCAGACGCACGCGGTCCACCAGCGCCTGCTCCACGTACTCCGCGTCCAGGACCTGGATCGCTTCCAGGACCAGCCCGGCGTCGGCAGCGGTGCCGCGTGCGGTCGCGGGCAGGACGGCCACCGCCGCGGCGACCGCCAGCAGGAGCAGCCGCTGCCACTGGACGGCGAACCTCACCCGCGTCCCTCCATCGTCAGGCTGGCCATCCGCTCACAGCGCTGGCCGGAAGGGCACCAGGCGCAGGATCCAGGTGTTCAGGACGAAGAGGGCGTCGCTGGCCAGAGCTACCCCCATGACCAGGAGGAAGACGCCGCTGAGGGCGGTCATGGGCCGGCTGTAGCGGCGCAGCCAGGAGAGGTCCAGGGCCAGCGTGAGCAGCAGGGCCGCCAGCAGGAACGGCACACCCAGACCGAGGGCGTAGGTGAAGAGGAGGAGCGCGCCACGCTGTGTGCTTTGCTCCTGCGCCGCCAGCGTCAGCACCGCGGTGAGCACCGGACCGATACACGGCGTCCAGGCGAAGCCGAAGGCCATCCCCACGGGAAACGCCCCTGCCAGCCCCCACGGGCGACGGCTGAGGTGGAAGCGGCGCTCCCGGTAGAGCAAGGGCGCCTTCAGCAGGACCGCCAGGCCCAGGGCGATGATCAGCACGCCGCCGACGCGGCTGAGCCAGAGGCGGTTGGCCAGGACGAAGCTGCCCAGCAGCGACGCCGACGCCCCCAGGGCTGTGAAGATGAGGGCGAAGCCCCCGACGAAGAGCGCGGTGGCCAGGAGCACGCGCGCCGCGTGGCGGCGCCTCTGGGGAGCTTCCATCTCCTGGAGGGAGAGCCCGGAGACGAACGAGATGTACCCAGGGATCAAGGGGACGACGCAGGGCGAGAGAAACCCCAGCACGCCCGCGGCGAACGCAATGGGAAAGCTAACGTCAAGCACCGCACCGTCTCCGCCTTCGGCCTATTGTACATTCCCGCCAACGCGCGCGCCTACGCCTTTCTTCCCCTCCGCAGCGGGTGCAGCCGCAGGGACGAGCCGGCGCGCAGACCGGTGCGCGCGGCGGCGCTGCCCTCGCGCACCGCGATCTCCAGCAGCCCCTCGCTGCCGGGGACGAGGAGGAGCTCTCCCCGCCTGCCGCTCCCGTAGGTCGCCTGCAGGCGGAGGGGCCATGCGCCTCGGGCGGTGCGCAGCGTGAAGGCTGAGTGCGGTGCGGCGACCTCCGGGGGGATGCTGGTGACCAGGTTGCCGAAGGGATCGACGTAGAGCACCTCGCCGACCAGCACGTCCCCGCGCCGCTCTCTTTGCGGTGCGGGCAGCTCCACCGGGTCATCGATAGGACGGCCAAGGAGGGTCGGCGGTTCGCCGAGCAACAGCCGCGCCGCCGCCGGGGCGAAGAGGTCGCGGCCGTGGAAGGTGCTGGAGGCAAAGGGCAGCACGACCGCGGGGTCCAGGTGAAAGGCGCGCGGCCGGCCCAGGCGGCGTGCCGCCGGCAGGAGCAGGCCGTTGTCGGGCCCGACGAAGCACTGCCCGCCCGAAGCCACCACCAGCGGCCGCCGCGCCGTGCCTACGCCCGGATCGACCACGGCCAGGTGGACGGTGCCGGCCGGACAGAAGGGCGCCACGGCGGCCAGCAGGAACGCGCCCTCGCGCACGTCGTGGCGGCGCACATCGTGGCTGATGTCCAGAAAGCACGCCTCCACGCGCGCGGCCACCACCGCCTTCATGGCGGCGGGATAGGGGGAGCGGCTCCCGAAGTCAGACAGCAGGGTCAGCAGGCGCATGGCGTCGTCCCGGCGCAGCCGTATCGTCTGCCGGGCCCGCTCTTCCCGGTCCGCCCCAGGTTCCGTCGCTCACCCCTGCTCCCCCCAGGTGATGATCAGCCGGGCCAGCACCTCGGCGGTAGCCGCCACCGAGGCCAGGTCCACCCACTCCTCCGCGGCGTGCGCACCCGAGCCGGCGGGGCCGAAGACCACGGTGGGGATGCCGACGGCGGCCAGCAGCGCCGAGTCCATCCAGGGGGAGGCACCCACCAGTGCCGGCTCCCGCCCCAGCACCGCCGCCGCGGCGCGCCGCAGCGCGCGGACCAGCGGCGCCTGCGGCGGGATCTCCAGCCCGGGGCGGAACAGCGACAGGGACCAGGTGGCTTCGAAGGAGGGGTCCGCGCGGCGCAGCTCCGCGAGCAGCGCCTCCACTTCCGCGGCGACGTCCTCCGGGCCCTCCGCCGGGAGCGTCCGCCGCTCCACCTGCACCCGGCAGCGCTCCGGGTAGGTACTCAGGCCCTGCCCCCCGGCGATGAGCGAGGCGTGCACCGAGGGCCGCCCCAGCAGCGGGTGACGACGGCGTGGGTAGACCTCGCGCTCCAGGCGCTCCAGCGCCGCCAGCACACGGCCCATGCGGGCGATGGCGTCCACACCCTCATCGTAGCGGCTGCCGTGCGCGGCCCGGCCGACCGTCTCCACGGTGATCCAGGCGAAGCCCTTGTGCGCGACACACACGTCCAGCGCCGTGGGCTCGGTGACGACGGCCGCCCCCGCCGTGACCTCCCCGACGAGGGCCTCGGTGCCGCGGCTGGCGTATTCCTCGTCTGCAACCATGGCCAGCAGCACGTCCCCCGGCGGCGGCCCCCCGGCCGCGGCGGCCAGCGTCGCCTCCACCATGGCCGCCACCCCGCCCTTCATGTCGAAGGCACCGCGCCCGTAGAGTCGGCCCCCCCGAGTGACCGGCTCGAAGGGGTCAATGGTCATGCCCTCCACCCCCACCGTGTCCAGGTGGCCGTTCAGGAGCAGGGCGGGCCGCTCGCCCCGCCCGCGCAGGCGCGCCAGGACGCTGGCCCGTCCGGGGGCGACCTCCCGCACCTCCGCCTCCAGCCCGGCATCGCGGCAGTACTGGCAGAGAAAGGTGGCGACGGCTCCCTCCCCCGGCGCCCCGGGGACGAGGTCCGGGTTGACAGAGTTGTGGCGCACCAGCTCGGCGAGCAGACGGGCGAGGCGGCCGGGGTCGATGGTGCGCGCCGCGTCGGGAACCTCGGGCATGGCGGTGCGCTCCTACTTCAGCAGACGGGAGAGGCGCCGGTCGGCGTAGAGCTTGCCGCCGGTCTGGCATCCCGGGCAGTAGGAGGTCTCGCGCTCCTGGAAGTAGACGGCCGCCAGCCGCGCACCACAACGGGGGCACGGCTGGCCGGCCCGGCGGTGGACGCGGAAGAGGTCCTCCGGCTCGCGCGACGGCAGGACCTGGCCGAATCGGGCGCGGTGCTCCTCGACCGACCGCCGCAGGACCTCCCGGATCGCCGTGTGCAGACGGCGCTGCTCCTCCGCCTGCAGCGACCCCGTGGGGGCAAACGGCGAGAGGCGGGCCTCCCAGAGGATCTCGTCGGCCCAGGCGTTGCCGATCCCGGCCAGGTAGCGCTGGCTGGTCAGGAAGCGCTTCAGCTGCATCTTCGCCTGCGCCAGCAGCGCCGCCAGCGCGGCGGTGGTGAAGGCTGCGTCCAGCGGCTCCAGGCCCAGCGCGGACAGCGGCTCGGTCCCCTCCGCCTCCTCCGCCCGCCGCAGGTACAGCGCGGCGCGCTTCTTCGGCCCCCGCTCCACCAGCCGCAGCTCCTCACCGCCGTCGAGGCCGAGCGCCAGGGCCACGTCCCTGGTCACGCGCTGCCGCGACGACACCACCTGCAGCCGGCCGTCACGCCGCAGGTGCACGATCATGACCAGCCCGCCGGAGAGGTCGAAGAGCAGCAGCTTGCCCCTGCGGCGCACGTCCTGGACGGTCGCCCCCGTCAGGGCCGCCAGCGGCGGGTGCACCGACTTCAGCAGGGCGACACTGTGCAGGCGCACCGCGCGAATCGTCCGCCCCGCCACCCGCGGCCTGAGGGCGGCGACCAGCGCCTCAAGCCACGGAATCTCAGGCACCGCCCAGCTCCTCCGCAGCCCGGGCACGGGCCGCCTGCAGGGCCGCGGCCACCGCGCCGCCCAGGATCCCCTGGGCGAACTCCGACCTCCCTCCGCCCCGTCCGCCGAACTGGTGGAGAATCCGCCGCAGCAGCGCGGCCACGTCCACCCCCACGTCGGCCGAGCGGGCAAAGACCACGTGCCCCTCTTCCGTCGCCAGCAGGGCGACCAGGCCACCCCCGCGGCCCGCGCCCCGGGCCGCCCGCCCCCCTCGTCGCGGGGCCGCCCCGCCAGGGCCAGCCC
>JBBIIQ010000003.1:0-29023 GCA_037446405.1 Armatimonadota bacterium
GTCCAGCTGCGGGGTGTGATCGTGCCGCTGACAGACCTATATCGTCCAGCCCGCCGCGGGCAAGACGAAGACACCACCTAGGAGCCGCCGCACGGCCAGGACATCCTTAACAAAACCTTAAGGTCCGCCCGGGAGGACACTGTCCCGGGAACGCGGAAGCTCGCCACGGTCTGGACGAGCGCCCCGCCCGGCAGGGCTCTTCTTCTGCCGCTTTCTGTTTTCATGCTCAGGAGGGACGAGATGCTCCGGATCGCCCTTCCCCTCGGATTGACCGTTCTCATCCTGGCACCATCGGCGATTGCTGCGACGCCGACGGTGCCTCCGCCGCAGACCGCTCATATCGTCCGCCCAGGTGAGACGCTGTGGGCCATTGCCCGCGATCACGGCACCTCTCTGGCGGTACTCGTCCGGCTCAACGGTCTATCCGATCCCGACCGCCTGCAGCTGGGCCAGCGTATCCTGCTGCCAGCTGTAGCGGCACCGGCCCGAAAGCGTGCTGTGCCGCGACGTCGGACAATCGCTGCGGCGCCGCAGCCTCGCCCCGGGTGGAGGCAATGGCCGAGCCGGGGCGTTATCACCTCGCGATTCGGCTTTCGCGGCCGGCGCCATCACCACGGCATCGACATCGCCGCCCCTGTGGGGACGCCCATCTTCGCCGTCCAGGCCGGCAGGGTGAAGTTCGTCGGTCGAATGGGCGGCTACGGCCTGCTGGTCATCCTCGATCACGGCGGCGGGCTCACGACCTGGTATGGTCACGCCTCGCGCATCCTTGTTGCGGTGGGCGACCAGATAGGCCGGGGACAAGTGATTGCCACGGTGGGCACCACCGGCAATGTCACCGGACCGAACGTCCACTTTGAAGTTCGCCGGAACGACGTCCCGCTGGATCCGCTCAAGTTCCTCCAGGCCCGGTAAAGGGTCCGTGGGGGTGGCGGCTATCAGACGATCACGCGGTGGGGATCGGCGAGGACGCGCAGCCGCGCCAGGACCTCCCGCGTCGGCATGTCAACCACGACCACTCCCTGCGGCGGCGTTCCACCACCTGCTCGGCGCTGACCCCTCTGCGGGGCTGAGCCTGCGCCGTCTCAGCGAATGGGCAACGTCCACTCGAAGGTGCGGGCCGGCACGCCGCCCAGGTTGGCGATCACCAGCGTGATGGATGCGGTCGTGGGTCCGATCACACTCGTCCCGTCGACGGTCGCGGGAAAGATCAGTGCGCCAGAACGGTGGTGGCTGCCGTCGCCGGTTGACTCCCACCTCACGGGCAGGTACTCCCGGGTCACCCCGCCGGCCACGGTGCGCAGCCGGCTGTTGCGCACCATATCAAAGGCCATCAGGTCACCCGCATGCGTGTCCAGGGCGACCAGGAACACGACCTGTTTCTCCGGGGCGAAACGCTTCGCCCCCTCGCTATCCTTCGCTGCGGCGAAGTATGCCGCTGGGGCGTAGATGACCTTCACGTCCACCCCACCGGCGCTGGCCGTCCGGGTGTATGCTGCGACTGCGGGGGCCGCGGTCACCGCCACGGCCGTGATCAGCACAAGGGCTGCACCAACCGATACGCGCTGCACCACTCTCCCTCCTGCCCTGCAGCACTCCGCGCTCATAGCTCGGGTTCTGACGGGAAAGTACGCTCAGAGCCACGACAGGTGGTTAAGGTCCTGTTAGCAGATCCTTAACCTTCCGTTAAGGACGGCCTGCCCCGCCCGCGAGAGACGAAGAAGCCCGGACACGACGGCCCGGGCTCTCGCTGCAGGGCCGACGACGGCCCTAGTGCTTGTGCCCCCCCTCTGCGACGTACTTCTCCGGATCCTTGTCGAACGCCGCCTTGCAGCCGCTGGAACAGAAGTAGTAGGTCTGCCCGCGGTGCTGCGACGTCCCCGCGGCTTTGTGCTCATCGACCTGCATCCCACACACCGGATCAACGGCCATGACGATCACCTCCTATCGAACACACGCTCCCGCCTGCCGGGCGCACGGAGAGGCACTCAGCCGGCAGCCGCGCGCTCCATGGTATCACGCGGTCACCAGCGCAAGAAACCCCAGGATCACGGTGAACACTCCGATCGCAAGCTTCGCCGGAATCTTCCGCGGGATATACCAGTGGGCGATGCGATTCAGCGTCCGCCGGTTGGCTACCGCGACCAACAGCGCCAGCAGCGGGACGACGAACATCACGTTGTAGATCAGCAGGTAGCCGAGCCGCGTGGGCAGCGGTTGCTGCGCCAGCAGCGCCAGCGCGCCCATGTAAATCGCCCCGCTGCACGGCACCGTGCAGAGCCCGACGAGCCCTCCCGCCGCGAAGAGCCCCACGGGCGTGCTCTGGCTCAGCATCGTGCGTACGATGCCGTGGAATCGAGCGGGTATCGTCAGCATCCACCCCATCCCGGGAAACAGCGCGTCCTTGATTGTCCACAGGCCGAGGACGACCACAAGGACGCCCAGGATGCGGACGGGGAGGTGGGTCCTGGTCAGGGAGGCCACCACCGAGATCACGCCCAGGCCCAGCAGCAGGTAGGTGAGGAACATCCCCGCGACGTACGCCCCACCGACGCGCCAGAGCCTCGGCTGCGCGTCGCCGAGCGCGACGCCGGCCAGCAAGATGGCGACGTACGAGAGGAAGACGCTGAACGCGCAGGGGTTCAGGCCGTCCAGGAGGCCGCCGACGACAATCGCCGGAAAGGTCAGCCTGCTCAGGCTTTGACCTCCAGCACGCCGCGCATCGCCGGGTTCTCCTTCCCGCCGCAGCAGACGTCACAGTAGAACTCGTAGGTGCCCGCAGCCAGCGGCGGCAGCGTCACCAGGGGCCGGGTACTGGGCGGGATGCGCACATCGATCCGCGTCCCGTCGATGCGGAACTGGTGCCACCCGCCTCCGTCGGTGTGGAAGCGAGTGTCCGGGTTGATGAACTGCACCTGAAACTCCCGCCCCGCCGGCACCGTCAGCTCCCGCGGCTCGAAGCCGGCCATGCTGACGAACACCTGTGGGACGGCAGCGGGCTGGACCCCGGAGGACGCAGCGTCTGCCGACGGGGTGGAGACGGCCGGCCGGGAGCGAAGCGGCTCCGTGGCAATGAAAACGGCGACGCCAAACACAGCCAGGGCCGCCAGGGCGAACCAGAGAGCCCGGCCCGTGCGGCGCTGGTCCTTGCGATGCTCCTGCCGGTGCCGCTGGCGTCTTCGACGCGCCGTCTTCCGGCTCACGACGACTCCCCCTGGGGACAGAGCAAGCCCGGGCCGCCCTGATGTCGCGACCGCGTCTACTGTATCGTCTCCGGCCTCCCGGATGGTTAAGGATTTCTTAAGGCGTCCTGACGAAACTGGCTCGTATGGCTGTCCTCTCGCCGGATGCGCAGCAGCAGCCAGACCACGTATCCGTAGACCGACCAGATGCCCCCGAGGATGAGGCTGAAAACGGTTACCTGCAGCGGGACCGGGTAGGGGCTGATGAATCCCGGTTGGAGGCTCACCGCGCGCAGGGCGTCGCGACCCGGGCGAACGAGGGGCGGGACCGCCTTCCGTCTCCCGATGGAGATGACCGCGCGAACCTGTCCCTCGTCACCGGCTTCAATCGCGACCTCCTCAGGCGAGTACCCTGAAGGGAACATCACTCGCGCCGTCCCGTCCCTGTCCGTGGCCGTCTCGCGCAACGTCAGCCAGCCGAAGGCCGTCCGCGCCTTGAAGACCAGGGGCACCTCCGCCATGGGCGCGCCGCGGGCGTCCACCACCGTCGCCGTCACCTGCACCGTGCCGTCGGCAGGCGCCTGCGCCCGCAGCAGGACGCGGGCCGGCGCTGCGCCCTCGGCCGGTAGCGCCAGCAGCGCGACCACAAGGAAGCCGCAGCCGAAGAGATTACGGAGCCGGCGCATCGGCAGCTCCTCCATGGACCCCGGCCGGAGGCGATGCCAGCGCGGGCTGGTGACCCTCTTCCCGGGTCTCCCAGATCGAGACGATGGGAAAGACCTTGCTGAACAGGAGATAGACCAGCACGAATCCGGCCAGCGCACCCGCCGTGATGGACCATTCCACCCAGGTGGGCCGGTAGATGGCCCAGCCGGCCGGCGCGCGCTGGATGGGCAGGAAGGGGTATTGCAGCGTGGGCACGATGATGACGAAGCGCTTCAGCCAGGCGCCGACGTTGACCAGCAGCGAGGCCACCACAGCCGCAGCGATGGGGCGCTGGCGGAAGAGCGGCAGCAGCGTCAGGAAGAGCCACCCCCCCAGCGCCGCGATGATCCAGGGCGGGGGCTGCCGGACGACGGCGAAGCCGCCGAGAGCTGCGGTCTGCGGGAGGACGGCCGGCAGCAGGAGCAGCACCAGCAGCGATGTGGCGATCGTGGCCAACGCGGGCACCGGGCGCAGGATTGGCACCCGCGCCAGGCGCGGCACCCAGGCAATCCGCGGCACGGTCAGCAGCAGCACAGGGAGCAGGACGCCGCCGACCTGCGTGAACCAGAAGAGGCGGGCGAACTGGCCGCTGAAGACCGCGCTGAGATAGCCGCGCTCGGCGGCGGCCATCTTGTACGCCGGGGTGAGGTACTCCGCGAAGGTGAAGTACGCATAGATCATCCCCAGGGCGATCACCAGGTAGCCCATCCGCCGGAAGTGGACCTCCGTGATGTAGTCCTCCAGGTGGTAGGCCCAGCGGAAGGCCGCCATCGCCGTGACCACCGCCGCCGCGCCGGAGAAGAGCGCGCCGGAGACGAAGTAGGGACCGAAGATGGTGCTGTTCCACCCGGCGCGCAGCGTCATGCCGAAGATCCAGGAGACCACCGTGTGGACGGAGATGGCGATGGGGATGATGAGGATGGCCATCACGCCCATGATCCGCTCCAGGTGGTGGCGCTGCGCCTCGGTCCCCTTCCACCCCATGGCCAGGACGGTGTACAGGCGGCGCCGCCAGGCGGGCCCCGCGGCGAACCGCTCCCGCAGGAGCGCGATGTCGGGGATCATGGGGACGTACAGGAAGAGCGTGCTTCCCGTAAGGTAGGTGGTGATCGAGAGCATGTCCCAGAGCACGGGCGACTGCAGGCGCCCGTGCAGCAGCAGGTTGAGGACCCGGTCCGGGCGGCCCATGTCCACAAAGGGCATCAGCGCGCCCATGAGCAGTGAGGCGAAGGTGATCGCCTCCGCCATGCGGGTGATGGGGCGGCGCCACTCCGCCCCGGTGATCCGCAGGATGGCCGACATCAGGGCGCCCACGTGGCTGACGCCGATGAAGAAGACGAAGTTGGTGATGTAGACGCCCCACATGAAGTTGTCCCGCAAGAAGGTGACGACCAGGCCGTAGCGCAGCTGCACCGTGTAGGCGATGATGCCCCAGGCGATCACGGCCAGCAGCCCGCCCAGCAGCGCGTAGAACCCCCAACCGCTGTCGGTCAGCGAGCGCAGCAGGCGCTGCTCACGGGGGGAGAAGGGGGGGTGTTGCGGGCGCGCGGCGTGCATCAGCGGTGCCCTCCCACCATGGCGGGAGCGGGTTCAGCCGGCGGCGTCGGGTAGAGAGGCTTCCGCGGCGGCAGGTAGTAGACGCGGGGCTCCGTGCCCAGCTCCTCCAGGAGGCGGTAACCGGCGTTCTCCCGGACCAGCTCGGAGAAGCGGATCGTCTCGCCCTGCGAGTTGGTCACGGCATCCTCGGCCTGGTCCCCGAAGTAGATGGCCCCCATCGGGCAGGCGGAGACGCAAGCCGGCAGCTTGCCCTCCTTGACCAGCCCCGGGCAGAAGATGCACTTCTCGGTGGTGCCCTTGAAATGCCGCGTGTTCCACTCCATGTCGTAGGGCTGGCGGCGCTGCTCCTCGGACTCCGCGGGCTGCACCCAGTTGAAGCCGCGGGCCTGGTAGGGGCAGGCGGCGATGCAGAAGCGGCAGCCGATGCAGCGAGAGGTGTCCTGCATGACGATGCCGTCCTCGCGCTTCCAGGTGGCGCTCACCGGGCAGACCTTGACGCACGGCGGATTGTCGCACTGCATGCACGGCCGGGGCAGCCAGTAGGCGTTGCCGGTGGCGTGGTCGCGCATCTCGTACACGCGGATCCACTCCTGGCCAGATGGGACGAAGTGCATGGCCGTGCAGGCGCGCGTGCACTCCCGGCAGCCGTCACAGCGGGCGAGATCGATGACCATGACCCAGTGGCGGCCGGCCTCACCCGGCCCCGTGCGCGTGTTGGGCTCGGCCGCGTAGGCAAGAGCCGGGTCGCCACCCGCGCCGGGCAGGCCGAACAGCCGCACGACGGGACCCGCCGGCTCTCGGCTGGCGGTCAGCGCCGGCAGCCCTCCTCCAGCCGGCCGCAGCCGAAGGCGACGGAGTAGCCGGCTTCCCGCCGGAGGCCCGGCCATCACGGCCGTCCCCGCCGCCAGGATCTTGAGGAAAGACCGCCGCGTCAGTCCCACGCTACGGATGCCCCAGGACGACCAGTTGTCCGGTCTGGTCGGCATGATCGGCCGCGCAGCCCTCCACGCTGCAGCCAAAGTGGAAGACGCCGGGACGGGTGGCCTGGAAGCGGATGGTCTGCGTCTCCCCCGGCGGGATGAGCGGCACTGCGATGTTGAACGCCGCCAGGGCAAATCCGTGCGCGGTCTCCGGATCGGTGTTGGTCACCCTGAGGATGACGGCGTCGCCCACGTTGACGACGATGGTGGCGGGAAGCCAGTGGTGCAGCGTCCGGTCGCCAGCCTCCACGGCATGCAGCTGCAGGGCGAACTGTCGCACCTCCGGGACGATCGGCGGCGCGGCAGAGGTGGGCGGGGTGTAGGTGCGGAACACCAGAAACCCCGCCCCCAGCGCCAGAAGCACGACCGTGAAGGTCGCAGCGAAGATCACCGTCCCCCTGCCGTCCATGGCCGCAGCCCTCCACCCCCTACTTGACGACCAGCGTCCCCTTCATGCCCTTCTCGTAGTGCCCTTCGATGTGGCAGCCGATCTCGAACGTCCCGGTCTGCTTGGGCGTGAACGTCACCTCGGCGGACTTGCCCGCGTCGATCTCCACCTCGAAGATGTTGGTGCCGACCACCTCGATGCCGCCGCCCTCCACCTTCAGTTCCAGGCCTTTGAAGTAGGAGTTCTCTTCCGCCCACTCCTCGAGCTCGTCGCCCTCCAGACCGGCCTTCGGCGGCGCGTAGACCATGAACTCGTGCTTCTGCTTGCCCTTGTTCACCAGCTTGAACTCCACGGGGCTACCCGCCTGCACAGTGACCTTGCCCGGGGTAAACTTCATCTCGCTCAGCGTGATCGTAGCCTTCTGCTTGGCTGCGCCCGCCGCGCCGCCCAGGGTGAAGAAGACCAGCAGCGCAGTCAGGCTGAAGATGCGCACATACGTCCTCATCTACCTCACCTCCGTGAGAGAGTTGGCAGAGCGTTCACCGCATCTCCGGGTCCAGGACAACGAGATGGCCCGCCATCTGGTCGTGGTCGGGCGAGCACGTGGCCGTTGCCGGGTCGTACGGCAGGTAGCAGCGGTATTCGAAAATCCCGCCCTTGTCGGCGATGAAGGTCAGCGTCTCCGCCGCCTGCGGCCCGCCTGTGAGGGGACGGGTTTTCACCCCATAGCCGACGATCTCGATCCCGTGCCGGAAGTAGGACCCATTGGTCACGTGCAGCCGCACCCTGTCTCCCTTGCGGACCACCAGGAACTGCGGATCGTAGAGGTGACTCTCCGCGGGGCCCCCGATCGCCCCGCGCCCGGTGATCAGCAGGGAGAGGTCGATGGTCGCCCGATCCTCCGCGGCGGAAGGACGCGCCGGAGCTCCCGGTGCGGCCAGCGTCAGCAGGCTCAGCGCCACCGCCACCAGCGCCACGACCAGGGCGAGGCCAGCCAGGAGCGAGCGCAGCGCCGACCGGGACCCGTCCACGCTCCTCGCCTCCCGTCACTCCGTGACGACCAGGTAGCCACGCATCAGCTCGTGGTCCGGCGTGCAGTCGCCGCGCGTCGGGTCGTGGGGCAGGGCACACTGGAAGACGTAGACACCGGCGCGGTCGGCGACGAAGCGCAGCCGGTCGGTACCGCCCGGCCTCAGCTTCCTGGAGCGCAGGTTGAGATCGGGAATGGCGAACTCGTGGGTGACCCGATCGGGATTGCCCAGCGCCAGGTCCACCGTGTCGCCCTGCCGCACCACGAGCATGGTGGGATACCAGCGGTGTGCGGCCACCCCCTGGCCGCTGAAGGTGGCCACGACCATGGAGAGCTTCATGGTCGCCGGGATCCGCAACACCGGGGCTACCGCCGGCCGCGCCCGTGCGGTATAGGCCAGGACGCTCAGCACCAGGGCGACCAGCGCAATCAGCAGGGCGTAGTAGACGATGCCGTCGGCACGCCGTTCCATGGGTCTCGCCCCCGATTCGCAGCGGGAAGACGCCCTCTACGGCGACCATACGAAGCACCCCGCAGGGTCAACAACACACCCTGGGATAGTCCTCGCCGACGGCCTGCCCCCACCTCCGGGGAGGAACGCGCTACCCGATCGGGTGGGCGGGGAAGGCTCCAGCGTCCGGGGTGCCGCCCGTCGCGGCCGGCGCACAAGCGGCAGAATCAGGTTCCGGACGGATAGCCGCCCGGCGGGGCAACACCTACGCTGTGACGCAGGGGAAGCGATTGTCCACGGCCGCGCTGGCCTTTTGGACCTTCCTGGGCGCCCTGGCCACGGCCCTGGCCACCGGCGTGGGCGGGGTACCGTTCCTCTTCACCCCCCGGCTGCCGCGCCCGCTGCTGGGCGCAGCCTGGGGCTTCAGCGGCGGGATGATGCTCTCCGCCTCCGTCTTCAACCTGGTCTCTGCCGGCATGGAGATGGCCGGCTACAACGTGGTCGCCCTGGGCATCGCCCTGGGCGCCGCCTTCTTCTGGCTGGCGGAGCGGCGGATGGGCCACAGCGAGCACAACTTCTACCACCTGCAGGGGACGTCGGCCCGACGGGTCCTCCTGGTCATCGGCGCGATGACCGTGCACAGTTTCTCCGAGGGGATCGCCATCGGGGTAAGCTTCGGATCGGGCGAGCTGACGCTGGCCATCCTCCTGACCATCGCCATCGCCATCCACAACGTGCCGGAGGGGCTCACGGTCTCGCTCCCCCTGCGGGCGGAGGGCTTCTCCGGGTGGGCCTGCATCTGGTGGGCCATCTTCACCAGCCTGCCCCAGCCGCTCCTGGCGGTGCCGGCGGCTCTGGCGGTGGCCGTCTTCCGCCCGCTGGTGCCCATCGGCTTCGGCTTTGCCGCCGGTGCCATGGGATTCCTGGTGGCCAGCGAGATGATCCCCGAGGCCGTGGAGCACAGCAGCGACCGGGCCAACGCCGCAGCGGCGGTGCTGGTCGGCTTCCTGGCCATGATGCTGTTGCAGAACGTCCTGCAGTAGGCAGGACCCGGCCACGTGAACCCCAGAAGATCTTAGCGCCATGAGCGCGATCACCATCCGCCGGGTCACTGCAGAGACCCTCACCGATCTGGAGCTGTGTGTGCCACGGGAACGGAGAAACGAGCTGGCCTTCGTCATCGGCATGCACGAAAAGCGCCGCTGGGCCGTGGAGATGCTCCAGCGATGGGGCACCTTCGCCACGATCGCCTACGAGAACGCCGTGCCCGTCGGGTTGGTCCAGTACCGGCCGATCCCGAGGGATCGCGTCATCTACATCTACTGCATCTATGTGCCCCAGCGGGCGCACTGGCGGCGAGGGGTGGCCACCAGGCTGCTGGAGAGTCTGATCGAAGACGTGCGGAAGCCACACGTCTGGTTCGACCATCAGCCGGCGCGGCTGTTGGTGACGCGCACGTTTCGTGGCGAACATGCGGGGCAACTGCCGGCGCACGAATTCTTTCTGCGCCGCGGCTTCCGGCCTGTCGACGACGGCAAGACGCTCTATTATCCTCTCGAAGAGAGCATCCCGATCGGACAGGTGAAGGCCCTCGTCGACAGCGGCGCGGTGCAATTCCTCTTCAAGGAGCAGACCGGCACCTACGTCCCGCAGGCGGAGGACAGGGGAAAGGCTGTCATCATCTACGGCCCATCCTTCTGCCCGTTCACCTACGCCTTTTGGCTGCAGGGAGAGAGACAGATCAAGGAGGTCGCGCCGGATCTGCCGATCCGCTGGATCAACGCCGTCGCCGAACCTGCGGAGGTCGAACGGCGCGGTGGGTGGACCGGGTGCATCGTCAACGCCACGCCCATCAGGTCCTTCGTCCTGGACAGAAATAGCTTTCAGCGCGAGGTCCGAGAGGCGCTGGAAGTGATGCCCCCCGCCTAGGTGCTCTCCCTCCCCTCCCCCGCAGAGGACGTTTCGGGGGGCAGCCACCCCCGGCGCGCCGCGTACGCCACGACCTCGGCGCGGTTTCGCAGGTGGAGCTTGTCCAGGATGTTCTTCATGTGGAACTTCACGGTGTTCTCCGAGATGTGCAGGGCGGCTGCCACCTCGCGGTTGGAGGCGCCGCCGCTCACCGCCCGGAGGACCTCCCGCTCGCGCTCGGTCAGTTCGTCCGTCTCCTCCTGTGGCCGGGCCCCACGGCGCCGGGCGAACTCCTCGAGAATCCGGCCGGCCAGGCTGCGGGAGATGGGCGCCTCGCCCCGTTCGACGCCGGAGAGCAGGTCGAAGAACTCGTCGGCCTGCAGGTTCTTCAGCAGGTAACCCTGCGCGCCGCTCTTCACCGCCTCGAAGAGGGTGCGGTCCTCGTCGGAGACGGTCAGCATGATGATCTTCACCTGGGGCAGACGCGCCTTGATCAGCCGGGTCGCCTCCAGCCCGTCCATCCGGGGCATGGAGATGTCCATCAGGACCACATCCGGCCGCAGCCGCAGCGCCGCCTGCACCGCCTCCTCCCCGTCTCCGGCCTCCCCCACAACCTCTACGCCACGCGCCTGAAGCAGGCTGCGTACCCCGTCCCGGAAGAGCGGGTGGTCATCCGCCAGCAGCACGCGCATCGCCGGACCTCCCCTGCGGCAGCCGCACCAGGATTTCCGTGCCCGCTCCCTCTCGTGACCGGACGGCAAACGTGCCCCCGATGGCCTCCGCCCGTTCGCGCATGGTCTGCAGGCCGAAACGCGGCCAGGCGCCCGGCTGCACCCGCGCAGGGTCGAACCCCTGGCCGTCGTCGCGGACGCTGACCACAAGCACGCCGTCCTCGTGGGCAAAGCGCACCCAGGCCCGTCGCGCCACGGCGTGCTTGCGCACGTTGGTCAGGGCCTCCTGGATGATCCGCAGGAGGTGGAGCTCTGTGGTGGGGCTGAAGACGTAGCGGGCCGGATCCCCCTCGGTGACCAGCTCGGTCCGCACGCCGCTCAGCTCGCTGTAGCGTCGCACGTAGTCGCGCAGCACCGGGATGAGCCGCCGCTGTGAGCCGGTATCGGTGCGCAGGCCCAGGATCGCCTCGCGCAGGTCGGCGTAGACCTCCCGCGCCGCCTGCTCCAGCTGCGCCAGCTGGGCCTGCGCCTCTGCGCTCTTCCCCGCTTCCAGCAAGACCTTCACCGCCTGCGCCTTGGTGTTGACGTAGCCCAGCACCTGGCCCACGCTGTCGTGGATCTCCCGGGCGATGCGCTCCCGCTCCTCCAGCACCGCCAGCGACTGCACGCGCTCCTGGAGGCGGGCGTTCTCCACGGCGATCGCCGCCAGGTTGGCCAGTCCGGAGAGCAGCTCCCGCTCCTCCAGCGAGAACTCCCGAACCCGCCGCGCGCCAACGCACAGGGCCCCCACGGCGCGCCCGCCGATGGTCAGGGGTGCCGTCAGGTGGGAGGCACGGTGGCGGGCGTCCAGCACGGTGCAGTCCACACAGGCTGTGGCGGCCTCGCCCCCCCGGAGGGGAAAGGCGTGGGGCCCTGGAGAGACGGCATCGGCGGGGCCGGCCAGAGCGCCGACGCGGGCCGTTGCTCCCGCCTCGTCCGCCAGGCAGAGGACCGCCACGTCCGCCGCCAGCAGCGCGGCGGCCCGGTGCACAATCGAATGCAGGACGGCGTCCCGGTCCTGCTGGCTGAGCACGTCCTTCCCGATCTCGTAGAGGGACTGCGAGGCGCGGGCCCGGCGGCGGATCTCCTCGAGGGAAGCGAGCAACTGCTGCCGCATGGTCTCGAAGCTGTCCGCCAGCGCACCCACCTCGTCGCTGCGCCGCACCGTGATCTGGCGCCCCAGGTCTCCGCCGGCAATCTGCTCCGCCGCCTCCTTGAGCGCTCGCAGGGGGGAAGCCACCGCTCCCGTGTCCAGCCAGGCAAAGAGCAGGGCGGCGGCGAGCACGAGCAGACCGAAGAGGACCACCCGGTCGCGCAGCCGGCGGATGGGGCCATAGGTCTCCGCCTCATCCTGGCCGACCATGAGGCCCCAGGGAGCTGCGGAAAGCGGGGCGAAGGCCATGACGTGGCGCTCCGGCTGTCCCGCCGGATCCGTCCCTTCCGCCAGCCCCACCCCGGCACGGCGTGTGGCGATCAGGCGGGAGACGAACTCGGGGTGCTCGCCCCGGGTGGATATCTCCTCGGGCTCGCTGCTGGCCAGGACGACCCCGTCCTCGCTGACGACGGCAGCGTGCCCGGTCGCGCCCACCGCCAACCTGTCGACAAACGCCTGCAGGACGGAGCTGGGAAGGAGGATGATCCCACCGATCACGCCGGCTGCGGTGCCGGACGGCCCGGGGACGGGGACGGTGACGATGACCGCAGGGGTTCCCTTCGCAGTCCGCACCAGCCCGCTGATCCCGGGGCGGCCAGGCGTCAGCACCTGCCGTCCCACGCCTGGCGCAGCCACCGGCAGCGCTGCCCACGGCCCACCCGCGGGCTCGCTGGCGGCGAGCGTACCGTGACGGTCAGCGAGGAACACCGCACCCGAGAAGAGGTCCAGCGCGGGCGCAGCGGAGGTGAGGGCGCGGCGCACTCCGTCCAGGTCGCCTCCAGCCAGCAGGGGGGCAACCCGGCGGCCAAGCTGGTCGAGCTGCCGCAGCTCCTGAGTGAGACGATCGTCCAGGTGACCGGCCGTAGACCGTGCCACGGCCAGCCGCTCCTCCAGGATACGGTCGGTGGCAGCGCGGAGCATACCAATCCCCATGACCCCCAGTGGGGCGGTGGCAGCAATCAGCCCGATGGTCACCAGCAGCATGATCCGCCTGCGCAGGCTCATGGCGTGGCACCTTCGCTTTAGCTATAGCCTATAGGCCAAAAGGGCGCGCCGGTATCGGGCGGCCGCCCGATGCTCCGGGGAGCTGGCTGCGGGAGTGCGGGGCCTACCTCTCCAGGCCGAAGACGGTGACGGCGCCCGTCGCCCGGTCCACGCTGTGGCAGGAGGTGCACGTCCCCTTGTAGGTTGTGGCGAACTTGTTGCTGTTCAGGTGCACCTTGTGCAGCAGGGTGCGGAACGGCGCGGGCGACGGCCCCTTGGTGTGGCAGAGAGCGCACTGCTGTACCGTCTTCGCGGCGGAGACCGGGTGATTCGTGACCTTCTTGGCCAGCGCGTCCAGTCCTGGCTCCTTCCCCGCCGCGCCGTGACAGGCCGGGCACCCCTGCACGGCGGCAGGGGCCGCGCCCGTCTGCCCCGATCCCCAGGTGCCCACCAGCACCAGGCCCGCCAACGCCACCAGTCCTATCGCCAGCGCTTTCATCCACCGCCTCCTCACGTTGATGTGCGCTTCAGTTCCTGCAGCTTCAGCCAAAGCAAGACGGCCACGAAGGCGATGACGGCCACAGAGAGGCCGAGGCCGCGGCGGCGGAAGACCACCTCGGCCAGGGCCGCCTCGCCCACTCCCCGCGCCCGGCGGGCGGCGGTGAGGCCGGCCGCGGTCACCCGCTGCACCTCCAGCGGGCTTGCCGCGTGGGTCACCGCGCGAGCGCGGATCAGCTGGGACGTGGCCTCGTCGAGATCGAGCCGCGCGTCGCCGACATCCATCCCGGCGGCGGCTGCCCGCTTCAGTACCACCTCGGCCTGCGCCATGGCGGCCTTCACTGCTTCCAGGGCCCCCCTCATCTCTACGGCGGCCCGCAGGCCTGCAGTTCCGCTGGCGTGGCACTGCAGGCAGACCGATGCCTGGTCTTGCCCCAGCATGACGTCCGTGGGAAAGGCGATGTTGTGCGTGCCATGACAGGCCGTGCACTCGGCCAACCCCAGCACGTCGAACGCCTTCTTGTGCGGGCTGCGCACGAAGAGGTCCCGCGTGGCGCGGTGGCACTGCGCGCAGACGTTGGCCACGGACTCCACGCCGGGTGGTACCGCCCCGTGGTTGCCATGACAGTCGTTGCACGCGGGGGCCTGTCGATTGCCCCGCCGCAGCAGCGCCCGGCCGTGGACACTTTCCCGGTACTCCGCGAACTGCGTGCTGGGGATACCGTAGGGCTTCATCAGGGCAGCGTCGGCGTGGCAGCGGGCGCACGTGGCCGGCACGTTGGTGGAGAAGACCGGGGAGCGCGAATCGCTCACGGCACGCACCGGGTGCACCCCGTGGCAGGAGGTGCACACGGCGACGTTGCTGTCGCCGGCCACCAGGCGCTTGCCGTGCTCGCTGGTCAGATAGCGGGCAAACTGGTCGGTAGGCAGCGAAGGGTTGAAGCGGCGCATGAACCCCGGATCCCCGTGGCAGCGCGCGCACTGCTGCGGAATGCGCCGCCGCTCCGGGACGCCCGTGAACCCGGCGGCGCGGTCGTGGGCGTCCATCCCGCTGCGGGCCGGGTCGCCCCCGTGGCACCCCGCGCAGCGCAGTTCCGCGCGGCCGTGTACATCCTCGCTCATCCCCTCCGCGGGTGCCGCCAGCTTCCCGGTGAGGTTCTGGTGGCAGTTCGAGCAGGAGTCAGCCGCCGGGGCCGCCTGGACCGGGGAGCCGGGCGGCAGCGCCGTTCCCGCCCAGCCGCCGACGCCAGCCGCGGTCACCAGGAGGATGCACAAAAGCGCCCTAGGCCTCATCGCCTCACATCGGCCGGATCAGGGCCAGCGCCGTCATCAGCAGGGCGAAGGCGAAGGCGGCCGCGCCCAGGGCGGACACCAGCGGGTGGCTGCGCTCTCGCTGCGCCCAGCGGTCGAGGAAGGGGACCAGCAGCAGCCCCAGGCCGGCCAGCGCAAAGAGCGTAACGCCCACGACCTCCCCCTCCAGACCGGCGATGCGGCCGGGGAGCAAGCGCAGCGTCTGGTACATGAACAGGAAGTACCACTCCGGCCGTAGTCCTGCCGGGGCCGGGGCTAGCGGGTCGGCCTTCTCCCCCAGCGGCCAGGGCCACAGCGTGGCCACCACCGCCAGGCCGCCCAGCAACACCACCCAGACGATGAAGTCCCGCAGCATGAACTCGGGGAAGAAGCGCTCCTCGCCGGTCACGCGCACGGAGATCGGGCGGCTCATCCCGTGGATCTGCACCAGCAGCAGGTGCAGGCCGAGCAGCACTGTGGCCAGCGCGGGCAGGATGGCCACGTGGATGCCGAAGAAACGGCTCAGCGTGGCCTCGGTAATATCCTCGCCGCCCCGCAGCAGGACCATCAGCGCCCGACCGATGAGCGGAACATCGCCCGCGATCTCCGTCCCCACTTTCGTGGCGAAATAGGCCAGGGTGTTCCACGGCAACAGGTACCCGGTGAAGGCGAAGGCCAGCGTGACACCCAGGAGGAGGACGCCGGAGACCCAGGTCAGCTCCCGCGGCTTCCGGTAAGCGCGGCCAAAGAAGGTCGCCGCCAGGTGCAGCACGGCCGCCCCCACCATGGCGTTGGCGGACCAGACGTGGATGTTGCGGACGAGCCAACCGAATCGCACCCTGGAGATGATCAGGCGGACGCTTTCGAAGGCGGCATCGGAGGTGGGCCGGTAGTACATCAGCAGGAGCAACCCGGTAAGCACCTGGACCAGGAAGAAGAAGAGGGTAATGCCGCCGGTGTAGTAGGTCACGGCGTACCGGTGGACAGGGACGGTCTTCTTCTCCAGAAAGCTCCCGGCGGCTTCGTAGCGGAGGCGCTCGCTCAGCCAGTCGCGCAGACCCACGGCCGACTAGGCCCTGGTGACGATGACGTCGTCCCCCTTGACGGTCACCTTGTACTCCACCAGCGGCCGGGGCGGCGGGCCGGAGAGGACCTGCCCGTGGAGGTCATAGTGGCCGTCGTGGCAGGCGCACCAGATGTGCTGCAGGTCCGGGCGGTACTGCACGGTGCAGGCCAGGTGGGTGCAGACGGCGGTAAAGGCGCGCACCTCTCCTTCGGGGGTGCGCAGGACGATGGCCGGTTTCCCCTCGAAGGCGAAGATCTTCCCGGAGTTGGGCGGGAGCTCACCCCCCTTCGCCGCTACTACCGCCTGATGGGTGATCTCCTTTGTCTTCGGCGGGATCAGGTAGTTGATGACCGGGTAGAGGACCGTTCCGGCCAGCGCCGCCAGGGCGGCACCGAACGAGTAGTCGAGGAACCTCCGCCGCCGGATGCGCTGCGGGCGTGCGCCTGCCTCGTCCACGCACCCCCTCCCCCTTCCTACTTCAGGGCATCGAGGGTTGCGGCGATCACCAGGCGGGCAAACCGCGGATTGTGCACCCCCTCGCTGCCGTCGCTGTGAATCATGAAGTAGTTCCACATGGCGCGGATGACCACGTCGCCGGTGGGGAAGACCGCGGCCCCCGCGGCGTCCTTGATGTCCACGAACAACGAGTAGAGCTCCCGGTTCCCGGTCAGGAGGAACTTGACGCCCATCTGCCCGTGGAACTCCGTGGGCTCCGCGCCGACGATCGCCGCCGGGTCTACGCGGACGTTGGGCGTGGTCTGGTCGGTCTTCGGGTCCCACGCCCCCACGGTGGCGATGCGGGCCTTGCGGGCCAGAACGCGGGCGCCGATGGCCTGCGCCAGGTCCTCCAGCAGGTGCTCCGTGGCCTCCTGGACGTACTCCGCCTTGACCCCGCCGCCGTGGCAGGAGGTGCACACGGTTTTTTGGGCTTTGAACGTGTGCCCCTCGGGGTTGAGTTTGACGTGACAGGTCACGCAGGCGTCCCCTGTGAACGCGGCATGCGGGGAGACGTAGTTGTCGCCGAAATCCACGAAGTAGACATTCTTCCCCATGATCACGTCCGCCTGAGCGGAGACGTGGGGCGCGGTGTAGCGGCGGGGATCCGAGGCGTTCCAGGTGATGGCGCCGTTGCGGGTGTTGTGGCAGGTCATGCACAATGCGCCGCTGCCCACAGCGCGTGCCTGGAATCCCGCGGGCAGCACGGCCGTGCCACCGCGCACGCGCAGGCTATAGTCGGGGTTGTGGCAGGCAGCACACGTCTGCGGCCGCACGGAGAACCTGGTCAGCCCCAGCGACGCCAGGGAGGGGATGGTGGCCGGGCTGCCGTCGGCCTGGACGATGAACCCGGGATTCCCCCGGGCCAGCTGCGGCAGCCAGGCGAGGAATCCCTGCTCGGAGTGGCAGCGGGCGCAGTGGGCGGCGGTGGTCCCCCTGTTCTCCACCGTGGCCTGCAGCCGGGCCAGTTCCCGGTTGGCGTGGCCAGAACGGGCCCACTGCTGCCGCCTGTCCCCGGCCGCTCTGGCCGCAACAGCCACACCGAGCACGGCGAGAAGCACGATGACAATGGCCCACCCGCGACGGCTCATGACCTCTCCCTTCAGGCAGCTCTAGGCCCTTCGAACCTGCCCGCGGCACGCCGGGCCATCAGCACGCGGGCGCCTTGGCCCACTTGCACCATAGGCGGCGACGAAGAGGCTGTCATGAGCCGGTCGCACCCATCTCGGTACGATTGGGCTAGGTTCCAGACCTTAGCCCAATATGGGTCCAAAGCCCGATGACCATCCTCGCAGCAGTCGCGCGAGAAGGGTCCCCGCCCTGGCGCTACTACGCCATCGCCGCGGCCATCGGTATCGTCCTGGCCATCGGCATCGCCGTCCTGCTGGTCTCCATCGTCACCCGACGCCAGGAGGCCCGGCTCTTCTACTGCCCCCTGGTGCAGGTGGCGCCGGACGAGCCAGATCCTGCGGCCTGGGGGCGCAACTTTCCCAGCCAGTAGGTGCTGGGCTTGGTGGTCGGGCTGGGGACCTACACCTTCCTCTACGGTCAGGCCTACGCGTACCTCCTGGACGATCCCGCGGCCTGCGTCACCTGCCACATCATGCGCGACGCCCACGACCTGTGGCTCGTGGCCAGCCACCGCACCATTCCCTGCAACGACTGCCACGTGCCCACCGCTCCTGTGGGCAAGTTCCTGGCCAAGCTGCGCAGCGGCTGGCGTCACGCCTACGCCTTCACATGGGAGGACGTCCAGGTGCTGCGCGTCCAACCCTCCACCCGGGGGATCTTGCAGGCGAACTGCGAGGCCTGTCATGCCCCGATGGTGGCGGCGATCCAGCCCAGGGGCGCGGCCCGTGCCAAATTCTGCTTCGACTGCCACCGGGGCGTCGCCCACGGCTCCCGGGAGGCACCCGGGGCCCGGTCGCCGGGCCGAGGCTCGCCCCACCCCTGAAGCATTTGCACCACCGCAAGGCAATGCGCATCAGCCGTGATGCGGTGCCGTAACCTGCGGTTCCAGCTCCTCAGAACCCCCTTTCTCAGCACTCCGGTCCACGCCAGAGGCGCATAGGCCGGACACAGGAGGAAGAATCGGACACCTGCCTGATACCGGGGCCTGCTGCCGCCCCATAGACTGGCCCCAGGAAGTCTAACAAAGCGCGCTTTGCGCGCCCGGTGGACCTGTGCAGGCGATCGAGACCAGAGACCTGGAGAAGGCATTCGGCCCGGTGCGAGCGCTTCGCCGCGTCACTCTGGAGGTGCCGGCGGGGGAATCCCTGGTCATCTTCGGCCCGAACGGGGCCGGCAAGACCACGCTGATCAAGATCCTGGCCACCCTGATGCGGCCAAGCGCCGGCACCCTGCGCCTTTTCGGCCGCAACCCGCAGGGGGACGACGGCCTGCGCCGGCTGATCGGGGTGGTTTCCCACCACAGCTACCTCTATACGGGCCTGACCGCCCTGGAGAACCTCCTCTTCGCCGCGCGGATGTACGGCGTTCCGGACGCGGCGGCGCGGGCCGCCGAGATGCTCGAGGTCGTCGGGCTGGGGCCGCGGCGCCATGACCTGGTGCGCACCTTCAGCCGCGGCATGCTGCAGCGGCTGACCATCGCCCGCGCCCTGGTGCACGATCCGCCGCTGCTGCTGCTGGACGAGCCCTACACCGGGCTGGACCGGCACGCCGCCGAGATCTTCAGCGGGCTGCTGGAACGGCTGCGCGGCGACCGCACCATCGTCCTGACCACCCACAGCATCGAGCAGGGCCTGCCCCTGGCCGACCGCATCGTCATCCTGGCAGACGGCGCGGTGGCCCACGAGAGCCGGGAGGGGCTGGACGACTGGCACGCCGTGGTCCAGCTCTACACCCAGGTGGTGAGGAGCGGGGCATGGGTGCACTGAGCGCCGTGCGCCTGCTGGTCTGGAAGGACCTCGTCCTGGAGCTGCGGACCAAGGAGATCCTTACGGCCATGGCGGTCTTCGCCCTGCTGGCGGCGGTGATCTTCAACTTCGCCTTCTCCCCCTCGCCAGCCCAGGCGCTGGCCCTGCTGCCGGGGATGGTCTGGGTGACGCTGGCCTTCGCCGCCACGCTGGGGCTCTCACGCTCCTTCGTCCTGGAGCGCGACCAGCAGTGCCTGGAGGCGCTGCGCCTGTTCCCCATCGACCGCAGCCTGATCTACCTGGGGAAGGCGACGGCCAACCTGCTCTTCCTGCTCCTGGTGGCGGCGTTGATCCTCCCCGCGATGGCGGCGCTGTCGGGGATCGCCCTGGGATCCCGGCTGCTGCCGCTGGCGGCCGTCCTCCTGCTGGGCAGCGTGGGGCTGGTGGCGGTGGGCACGATCTTCGCGGCCATGTCGGTGCACACGCGCATCCGCGAGGTGCTGCTGCCAGTGCTCCTCTTCCCCATCGCCTCCCCGGTGCTGATCGCCGGGGTGAAGGCCACGGCGGGGATCCTGGCGGGCCGGCCGCTGCAGACGGTGCTGCCGGGGCTGCGCATCCTGGCGGCCTTCGACGTGATGTTCCTGGTGCTGGGGTATCTGGTCTTCGAGTTTCTCCTGGAGGAGTGAGCGACGGTGCGGACGGCGCGAGAGCGGACGGCGACCAACGCGGGGGCGGACTGGCAGGTCGTGGCAGGCTGGTTGGGGCTGGGGCTGGTCGTGGCAGGGCAGTACGCCGCCGTGCTCTACGCCCCGGAAGAGGTGACCATGGGTAACGCCCAGCGCATCTTCTACGTCCACGTCCCCGCGGCCTGGGTAGGCTTCCTGGCGTTTGCCGTGGTCTTCGGGGCCAGCCTGGGGTACCTGTTCACGCGCCGCCGCGCCTTTGACCTGACCGCCTGGGCCAGCACCGAGGTCGGGGTGGTCTTTACCACCCTGGCCATCCTCAGCGGCTCCGTGTGGGGGCGCTATGCCTGGGGCACCTGGTGGTCCTGGGACCCGCGCCTCACCACCACCTTCATGCTCTGGCTGATCTACGTCGTGGCGCTCATGGTCCGCGCCTACGGGGGCGCGGGCGGGCAGGCCTCGCGCTTCGCCGCAGTCCTGGGGGTGATCGGGTTCCTGGATATCCCGCTGATCCACCTCTCCGTGGTCTGGTGGCGCTCGCTGCACCCGCTGCCGGTGGTGGTGCGGCCGGAGGGCTTCGGCTCCGGGCTTCACCCGGCGATGCTCCAGGCGCTGCTGGTGAACGTGGTCGCGTTCACCGCGCTGTACGTCGCCCTGTTCTCGGTGCGCCGCCGGCAGATGGCGGTGGCCGACGTCCTGGCAGCACTGAAAGACGACGAACTCCGGCTGGCTGCGCCACGCTGGGCTGCCGGAGGGCAGGAGGTGCCGTCATGACTCCCCTGGTGGCCATGTTTGTTGGCTTCGCCCTGGTCTGGGCGGGCCTGTGCCTCTACGTCCTGCGGCTGCTGCGCATCAGCCGGGCCCTGGAAGCTGAGGTGCGCGCCCTGCAGGAGGCGCGCAGAGGGTGAGTGCAGTGACGGGAGGCGGGGAGAGGTGATGCCATGAGCAGGGCCAGAAAGAAGTTCGCCCTGGCCATCGCCGTCTTCGTGCTGGGGGGCGCATACCTGGCGTTCACTGGAGCCCGCGGCAGCATGGCCTACTACCTGACCGTAGGAGAGCTGCTGGACCGCGGACCGACGCTGCGCGGCGCGAGCATGCGCCTGAATGGCAGGGTCCTCCCCGGCGTGGACTGGGACCAGGTCAGTGGCCGGCTGGCCTTCACCGTCACCGATGGCGTGCGGCAGATTCCGGTGGCCTACCGCGGGGTGGTGCCGGACACCTTCAAGCCGGGGGCGGAGGTGGTGCTGGAGGGGACATACGACGGCAAGACCTTCACCGCCGTCCGGCTGTTCGCCAAGTGCCCGTCCAAGTTCGAGGCTAAGCCCGGAGGCGTATAGACCCGTGAGTGAGGTGGGGGACCTCTCCATCGCGCTGGCGGCGCTGGTCTCCGCCTACGGCGTGGTGGCGGCGCTGCTGGGCGCGGGGCTGCGGCGCGCCGACCTGCAGCACAGCGCCCGCAACGCCGTCTACGCCCTCTTCCTCCTGCTGACGGTGGCCTCCGTGGTCCTGCTCTGGCAGCTGCTGGCCCGCGACTTCGGCAACGCCTATGTGGCCTCGTACACCAGCCGCGACCTGGGGTTCTGGTATACGGTCTCCGCCTGGTGGGCCGGGCAGGCGGGCTCGCTGCTGTTCTGGGCCTGGCTGCTGGCGGGGTTCGCGGCCCTGGTCGTCTGGCGCCAGGAGGCCTACCGCGAACTGATGCCCTGGGTCATTGCCACGGTGATGGGCACATCCCTCTTCTTCACCCTGCTGCTGGCGCTGGTGAGCAGCCCCTTCGCCCGCCTCCCCTTCCCGCCGGCGGACGGCCAGGGCCTCAATCCGCTGTTGCAGAACCCGGGGATGTTCTTCCACCCGCCGACCCAGTACCTGGGCTACGTGGGCTTCACCATCCCGTTTGCGTTTGCCATCGCCGCCATGGCCACGAAGCGGTTGGACGACGAGTGGATCCGCGCCACCCGGCGCTGGACGCTGGCCTCCTGGTTCTTCCTCTCCCTGGGCATCCTCTTCGGGATGCAGTGGGCCTACGTGGAGCTGGGCTGGGGCGGGTACTGGGCCTGGGACCCCGTGGAGAACGCCAGCCTGATGCCCTGGCTGACGGGTACGGCCTTCCTCCACTCGGTGATGATCCAGGAGAAGCGGGACATGCTGAAGGTGTGGAACGTGGTCCTGATTATCCTCACCTTCAGCCTGTCCATCTTCGGCACGTTCCTCACCCGCAGCGGGGTGCTCTCCTCGGTGCATTCGTTCGCCCTCAGCTCCCTGGGACCGCTCTTCTTCGCCTTCATCGCCCTGGTCCTCATCGTCTCCTTCGCCCTGCTGGCCGCGCGGCTGCCCTGGCTGAAGTCGGAGAGCGACCTCGACTCCCTCGTCTCCCGTGAGGCCAGCTTCCTCTTCAACAACCTGCTCCTGGTGGGCGCGGCCTTCTCCGTCTTCCTGGGGACGATATTCCCTCTGATCTCGGAGGCGGTGCGCGGGGTGAAGATCAGCGTGGGGGCGCCGTTCTTCAACCAGGTGAACGTCCCCATCGGCCTGGCCCTGCTCCTGGTGATGGGGCTGTGCCCGCTGCTGGCCTGGCGCAAGGCCTCCCCCGCCAACCTCAGCCGCAACTTCCTGTGGCCGGGCGCGCTGGGCCTGCTGGCGGCTGTCCTCATGCTGGTCCGCGGGGTGCGCCAGCCGGTGGCGGTGGCGGCCTTCGCCCTGTGCGCCTTCGTCACGGCCACCATCCTGCTGGACTTTCACCGCGGGGCGATGGTGCGCCGTCGCCACGGCGAGCCCTACCCTGTGGCTCTGGGCCGGCTGGTCCTGCGCAACCGCCGTCGCTACGGCGGCTACATCGTCCACCTGGGCGTGATCCTCCTCTTCGCCGGGATGGCCGGCGGGGCGTTTCGCACCGAGCGCGAGGCGGTGCTGCGTCAGGGGCAGACGGTGGCCATCAACCAGTACACCTTGCGGTACGAGGGCCTGAGCCAGTACCCCACGCCCAGCGCCCTGGTGACCGCGGCCACGCTGACCGTCTTCAACGGCGCCGAGCCGGTGGCCGTGCTCAACCCGCAGCGCAACATCCACCGCGGCCACGAGGAGCAGCCCATGACCGAGGTGGCCATCCGCTCAACCCTGCTAGAGGACCTCTACGTCATCCTGGCCGGCATCGGGGAGGACGGCAGCGCGAACTTCCGCGTCATCGTCAACCCCCTGATGATGTGGATGTGGATCGGTGGCGTGCTGCTGTCGCTGGGCACCGTGGTCGCCTTCTGGCCTGAGCGGCGAGAGGCGCTGCGCGCCCGGGCGCGCTACCTCGTGGGGGCCGAGGCATGAGGCGCGCGGGGCCCGGCCTGCTGCTGTGGCTGGGAGGACTGGCGGCCGTCGCGCTGCTGCACCCGCCGCACGCTCACGCCGCCGACAGCGCTGCCGTGCAGGCCGTGGTGAACCAGCTGGCCACGCAATTCATGTGCCAGTGCGGTTGTGGCCTCACGTTGGCCTCCTGCACCCACCCGGTCTGTGGCCCGCGCGACCGGATGCTGGCGGAGATCCGCCGCCTGGCGCAGGCCGGGAAGACGCCCGCGGAGATCACGGCCGTCCTGGTGGCGCAGTACGGCGAAGCGGTACTGGCCGCCCCGCCGCGGCGCGGCCTCAACCTGCTGGCCTGGTGGGGTCCCTACGCCGCGCTGCTCGCCGGCGCTGTGGTCATCCTGCTCCTGGGGGCGGCCTGGACACGACGGCCGACCCCGCAGGCGGCGCCGCCGTCGCCGCTGACCCCCGAGGAGCGCCGGCTGCTGGAGGAGGAGCTGCGGAAATTCGATGTCTGAGGCCCACTGATGGACCTGCTAGTCATGGCCCTGATCGTCGCCGCCACGGGAGCGCTGATCCTCTGGCCGCTGCTGCGGGGCACGGAGACGGCAGGAGGGGAAGCGGCCGCCCTCCCCGCGGACGCCGGCCGGGAGAAGGAGCTGGCCCTGGCGGCCATCAGGGAGCTGGAGTTCGACTACGCCACGGGCAAGATCTCGCCGGAGGACTACGCCCTCCTGCGGGCGCGCTACGAGGCCCGGGCTCTGGAGGCGATCGCCCGCGCGGCGGCCATCCCATCGGAGGCGGGCGGCGAGCCCGACACCGAGGCGCTGCTGGAGGCAGAGATCGCGGCGGTGCGGGGCCGCAGCCGCTGCACCTCCTGCGGCGCGGTGATGCCGCCGCAGGCCCGCTTCTGCCCCTCCTGTGGGGCGCCGGCGGGCGCGGAGGTGCCGCGGTGAAGCACGGGGCCATCGCCGCCGCGGCCGGCGCGGCCCTCCTGCTGCTGGCGGCCGGGGCCATCGCGGCGCCCGCGTCGCAGGGGACCATCTCCGGCACGGTGCAGAACCTGACGGGCGGAACGGCCTCCCCCGTCGCCGGCCAGACCGTGACCCTGACGACCTACGTCAACAACGCCGAGGTGGCCGAGGCGACGACCACCACCGACGCCCGCGGCAGGTTTGCCTTCACCGTCCCCGCAGACCCCGCCCGCACCTACGTGGCGAACGTGAAGTACAAGGGGGGCGACTACGACAGCCTCCCCGTAACCTTCACGGCGGAGGAACGGACCAGAGAGGTCACGCTGCGGGTGTACGAGCCCACCACCGATCTCTCGACGATCCGGGTGAACGTCCACCACGTGATCGTCGAGCCCGGGGAGGGGCTGGTGCGAGTCACTGAGCTGATGGTCTTTGCCAACCCCACGGACCGCACCTACATCGGCGCCACGGTGCGCCAGGATGGCAAGCGGGAGACTTTGCGCTTCCGCCTGCCCGACGGCGCCGCCGACGTCTCGTACCTGGAAGGCCTGATGGAGTGCTGCGTCTTCACGGCGCCCGGCGGCTTCGTGGACACCATGGACGTGAAGCCGGGGACGCGGGAGATCGGATTCAGCTACACCGTCCCCTCCAGGGGCGGCCGGGCCACGGTGGTCCGCACGCTGGACTTCCCCACCGACGTGGTGGAGGTCTTCGGCGGCCCGGCGGCCCGGCTGACCGCCGCCGGGCCGCTCACCGCGCAGGCCCCGGTGACGACTGAGCAGGGCACCTATTCCCGCTTCTCCGCCAAGACGCTGGCCCGGGGCACGAGGATCTCGCTGTCCCTCTCCGGCCTGCCGGCGACACGCAACACGAGCCGCCGCCTCCTGGTCGCGGCCTTCGCCGGGATCACCGCCGCCGCATTGGTCTACCCCTTCATCCGGCGAAGCGGACGCCAGTCCGGCGGGCGGCTGCCGCAGGGGCGGGAGCACCTGGTGAAAGCTATCGCCGCGCTGGACGACCTCTACGAGGCGGGCGGCATCGGCGAGGCGGAATACCGGCGGCAGCGCACCTACTACAAACAGCGGCTGCTGGCGCTGGCCGCAGCCGCCCCAGCGACAGAACGCACACGCCCGGAACAGGCGGAACACGCACCAGAAGAAGAAGGGAGGGACTCAGGATGATTCGCCCAGGCATCGGCCTTGCCGCGGCGCTGGTACTGATGCTGGTCGCCGCCGCGGCCTTCGCCCTGCCCAAGGACCTGACACTCTTCAAGGAGACCTACGCCCCCAAGGATGGCACGGCGCTGGCGAGTGCCGGGTGTCTGGTGTGCCACGCCAAGATGCCGCCGACAAAGGAGCTCAACCCCTACGGCAAGGACTACCTGGCCAAGAAGACGCGGGATGCGGCCGCCCTGAAGGCCATCGAAACCCTGGATTCCGACAAGGACGGCTTCACCAACATCACCGAGATCAAAGCGGGCACCCTGCCGGGCGACCCGACGTCGAAGCCGAAGTAGGAGGACGCGCATGCGCGCGACGAGCGACATCGTCGCGCTGGTGGACGGCACCGGCGATCCCGCCTTCGCCGTGGACGCCACGCGCACCATCATCGCCTGGAACCGGGCGGCGGAGAAGCTCCTCGGCCTCCCGGCCGACGAGGTGGTCGGCCGCAGCTGCGCGCAGGTTATCGCCGGACGCGATGCCAGGGGGCGCCCCGTCTGCAACACCCTCTGCCCGGCCCTGATGGCCATGCAGCGGCGCGAGCCGCTGGGGTCGATGGAGCTGCAGGTGGACCGGCGCGGCGGGACGCCCCTGTGGATCGCGGTCTCCTCCATCATCCCACCCAACGCCGCCCCCTGCGTCGTCCACCTCCTGCGGGACGTTACCGAGGAGCAGCACCGCCGCTCGTTCGTGCAGCAGGTTCTCCAGGGGGCCATCGCCCTCTCCTCCGGCGACCCCGATGCCCGCGCCGCCGCCGCTCCGGTGGTTCTCTCGCCGCGGCAGACGACGATCCTCAAGCTCCTGGCCTGCGGGGCCAGCACCCGCAGCATCGCCCGCACGCTGGGGATCAGCCCGGCCACCGTGCGCAACCACATCCAGCAGATCATGGTGGCCCTCCAGGCGCACAGCCGCCTGGAAGCCGTGGTCCAGGCGCTGCAGCGTCGCCTCCTCTGACCGCACGGGGAGCGACGCGCCCGGGATGCCAGGCCCTATCAGGTCTCCGCCTGACGGGTATGGGGCCTTCGGGCCATTTCCCCCACCGCAGAATACTGGCTCGAGCGGATATACAGGCCGGGCGAGGCATGCGTAGGATACGGGCGAAGTGCACCGGGCAAAGGAGGGGAAGCGGATGAACCGTGCGCTCCGGGTTACGCTGCTCCTGCTGGCGCTCTTCGCTCTCATGGGCAGCGGGCTGTGGCTGGTCGTCGCCCGCACCGCGGGCCAGCAGCCCGAACTGGTCGCGGTGAAGGTGGCGACGCCGCCCGTACTGGACGGCGAGGTGGATGCGGTCTGGAGACAGGCCCGCGAGGTCGCCATCCCCGTCAGTGGAGGGGTCAACCTATCCAACGGCCAGACCACCGTCCGGCTGAAAGCGCTCTACAGCGGGGACACCATCTATTTCCTCATGACCTGGGCTGATCCCACGCAGAGCCTCCGGCGAGCGCCCTTCCAGAAACAGACGGACGGCTCGTGGAAGAAGCTGGCCGACCCCAACGACAAGGGCGGTGACAACAACCTCTACTACGAAGACAAGTTCGCCATGATCTGGAACATGAGCATCAAGGGCTTCGAGCAGAGCGGCTGTTTCACCACCTGCCATGCCGGCGAGCCAGGCAAGCCCTACGGCAACAAGTACACCAGCACGCCCGGGGAGACCGCCGACATCTGGCACTGGAAGAGCGTGCGCACCCAGCCGGTCGGGCAGATCGACGACCAGTACCTCGACAGCACCAGGTATGATCCGCAGACCGCGCGGGAAGCGGGGCGGAAGAGCGATCCCAAGACGGGGGGCGGCTACTCCGACAACCCGGTGGAAGCCGGCAAACCCAAGTGGGCCATCAAGGACAATAAGCCGGCTCCGCCCTATTGGATCATTGACGGCGAGAAGGTTGCACTGGACGACAGCAAGTACAAGGCCGGCGACGAGGTGCCCGGAATCGTCGTTGCGCCGTTTGCCGGCGACCGCGGGAATATCGCCTCCCGTGCCGTCTACCGGAACGGCACCTGGACTGTGGAGTTCTCCCGCAAGCTGGTCACAGGCAGTGAGTTCGACGTGCAGTTCACCAACCTCAACCGCGCCTACTACTTCGGGGTAGCCGTCTTCGACAACGCCCAGGTGCGGCACGCCTACCAGATGGGGGCGACGCGGCTGGTCTTCCAGCCCTAGGGCGGGGGTCCGGCTGCCGTCGTCTCACGGCCCGGCGCCGCCACGGCGGCCGCCGGGCCCCTTTGCTTCCTCCGGCATGGGTTACACGACGGCACGTGCTCTACCGCCGCGGACTCCGGCACCGCCTGAAAGGAGGACCGCGGATGGGCCGTCCGCCCGATGGCGGCGGGCGGCGGCGGGCCCTAAGGTCA
Organism: Armatimonadota bacterium; assembly: GCA_037446405.1. GTDB lineage: Bacteria > Sysuimicrobiota > Sysuimicrobiia > Sysuimicrobiales > Humicultoraceae > Humicultor. The sequence goes on from JBBIIQ010000003.1 coordinate 27,797, forward strand.
AGGTGACGGCACGTCGCAACGAACCGGGGCATCGCCATGACCATCGAGGAGCTGCTGGCCAGGGCTTGTCACGCCGAACGTGAGCGGCGGCTGGCGGAGCGGCGCCTGCGGCGGGAGGCGGCCTGCGCCCGCGTTCGGGCGGATGCCGGCCGCCCCGCTGCGGTCGTGGACCACCGCCGCGCAGGGCGCGACCGCGCCATCCGCCCGCGGCGCGCCGCCTGAGGCTCCACCACCCTCATGCCGGTCGGCGTCACAGCTCGCCGCCCGGCCCTGTTCACCCACCCGGTGCTCGCCGCCCGTTCGAACTAGCGATCACCCCCCCGAAGGCACCAACAGCGATGGGCCTCCCGTCCGATGGGCGCCCCGGCAGCGGCGGTCTAGCGTGAGGCTAGGGGGTGGCTCCCATGCTCGACAGGATCGATCTCGTGCGCGACTACAAGCGCAGCCTGCGGGGAGCGCGCATCGGGACGAGGCTGGCGCTGGAGCAGCACCACGACACACTGCGCTCGGAGCGTGAGCGGCGCCGCCGTGAGCGGCTGATCGCCCGGGAAGCCTTGCGCCGCGAGCGCGAACGCACGGCCTACCTGCTGGGCGACTACAAACGCACCTTCGCGCAGGCCCGGGCGGAGGCCAAGGAGTACCAGGCCATCCTCGAGCGGGCCAAGGAGGAGGGGCGGCAGCTGCTGCGCATCCTGGAACTGCTGGGGAAGCGCGCCGCCTGACCCTTCCGCGTCAGCCCCCACCCGATCTTCCTAGTACGATCTACTCAGGGAACGAGTCAGATGAATCATGCGGGAGCGCGCATACCGCGCATAGACTTGCCAGCAAGCCACCATTGCTCTCTGCTGCGCGCCTCCAGCAGCGGAAGGAGGGACCACGTGGTGCGGAGACCGGCGTGTGTAGGACGGCCTGCCCCGGAACTGGATGACCCTCCTCCTCCCCCTGGCCGGGGATTCATCCTCCTCGTCGTAGCTCTGACGGCGGCGATCGTCGGCCTGCTGCTCTTCGCCCGCCCGCAGGCCCCCGCTGCAGCGCCTCGGCCACCAGGCTACTTCGGCGCGGGGTATGTAGGGTCCGAAGTGTGCGCGACCTGCCACCAGAAGATCTACGACACGTTCCGCACGACAGGCCACCCGGTCAAACTGCGGACGGCCGAACAAGCGCGGGCCGCGGGGCTGCCGAAGCCGGACTATCTGTCCTGGGACGACATCCTGTTCGTCATCGGCG
>JBBIIQ010000004.1:0-28569 GCA_037446405.1 Armatimonadota bacterium
CCCACCAGGAGTTCATCCAGATCGACACCACCAACATCCTCTTCATCTGCGGCGGCGCCTTCGACGGCCTGGAGCGGATCATCGAGAGCCGCACGCGGCAGACCAGCATCGGGTTCGGGGCGCAGGTGGAGCCGCGCAGCAAGAAGCGGCTGGGGGAGATCCTCAGCCACATCATGCCCCAGGACCTGCTCAAGTACGGCATGATCCCCGAGTTCGTGGGCCGGCTGCCCATCGTCGTGCCCCTGGACCCGCTGGACGAGCGGGACCTGGTACGCATCCTGGTGGAACCGCGCAACGCTCTGGTGCGGCAGTACCAGAAGATCCTGGAGATGGATGGGGTGGAGCTGGTCTTCACCGAGGAGGCGCTGCGGGCCATCGCCCGGGAGGCGATGACCCGGAACACCGGCGCCCGCGGCCTGCGGACCATCATCGAGGAGATCATGCTGAACATCATGTACGAGATTCCCTCCCGCAGCGACGTGCGCCGCTGCGTCGTCACCGAGGAGGCCGTCCTGCAGCGCAGCGAACCGGTCCTGCTCACGGCAGCGGACCTGAAGCGCCTGGCCAAGGAGAAGCCGGCGTCCTGAGCGCGGCGGGGCCCTCGTCCGTCGCCGGGTAGACCTGCGCCCGGCCAGGCCGCCGTCCCGCGGGTGGCAGGACGCCCTGTGCTGCCGCCGGGCGCAGATGCTATAATTCAGGATGCAAGGCGGGAGTCCAGGGGCCGGGGGCGGTATCGTCCCCGTTTTCATTCTGGGGAACACCTCCCCCGGGACGGGCGTTCTTTCAGGGGAGCGCAGCCCGCCGGCCCGAACGGGAGGATCCATGAGCGAACCACAGGTGATCGACCCCGCGGCGATGAAGGAGATCCTGCCGCTGCTGCCCCTCAAGGGCACCGTCATCTTCCCCCACCAGGTGCAGGGACTGGGGGTGGGCCGGCCCAAGTCGCTGCGCGCCTTGGAGGCGGCCCTGGCCGGCGAGCCGCGGCTGATCATCCTGGCCGCGCAGAAGCAGGACGATCTGGACAACCCCAGGCCGGACGACATCTACCGTACCGGCTCCGTCTGCCGCATCCTGCAGGTGGGCAAGCAGCCGGATGGCGTCCTCCAGGTCATCGTCGAGGGCGTGGTCCGCGCGGAGATCCAGGAGTACGTGCAGGAGGATCCCTTCTTCGCCGTCCGCTACGCCGCGCGGGCCGACCCGCCGGAGAAGAGCCTGGAGCTGGAGGCGCTGATGCGCGGGATGGCTTCCCAGTTCGAGCGCTTCGCCCGCCTCTCCCGGGCCATTCCCCCGGAGCAGTTCGTGGCCGTGATGCAGGTGGAGGAGCCCGGCCGCCTGGCCGACGTCGTGGCGCAGTACCTGAACCTGAAGCTGGAGGAGCGGCAGCGCCTGCTGGAGGCGAGCGTGCAGGAGCGGCTGGAGGTGCTGGGACAGGTCCTCTCGCGCGAGATCAGCATCCTGGAGCTGGAACGGAAGATCCAGAACCGGGTGCGCAAGCAGATGGAGAAGTCGCAGCGGGAGTACTTCCTCAAGGAGCAGATGAAGGCCATCCAGCACGAGCTGGGGGAGGCCGACGAGCGCCAGGCGGAGGTGGCCGAGTACCGGAAGAAGATCGAGGCGGCCAACCTGCCCGACCACGTCAGGGAGAAGGCGCTGGAGGAGGTCGGCCGGCTGGAGAAGATGCCGCCCATGGTGGCGGAGGCCGTGGTGGTGCGCACCTACCTGGACTGGCTCCTGGCCATCCCTTGGTCGGTGCGCACCGAGGATCGGCTGAACATCGACGAGGCGCGGCGCATCCTGGACGAGGACCACTACGGGCTGGAGAAGGCCAAGGAGCGCGTCATCGAGTACCTGGCGGTGCGCAAGCTGGCCCCCGAATCCAAGGGGCCGATCCTCTGCTTCATCGGCCCGCCGGGGGTGGGCAAGACTTCCGTGGGCAAGTCCATCGCCCGCGCCCTGGGGCGGAAGTTCGTGCGCATCTCGCTGGGCGGGGTGCGCGATGAGGCGGAGATCCGGGGGCACCGCCGCACCTACGTGGGGGCGCTGCCGGGGCGGATCATCCAGGGGATGAAGCAGGCCGGCAGCAAGAACCCCGTGTTCATGCTGGACGAGATCGACAAGCTGGGCATCGACTTCCGCGGCGACCCCTCGGCGGCGCTGCTGGAGGCGCTGGACCCCGAGCAGAACCACGCCTTCAGCGACCACTACCTGGAGGTGTCCTTCGACCTCAGCGAGGTCATGTTCATCGCCACGGGCAACATCCTGGAGACCATCCCGCCGGCGCTGCGTGACCGCATGGAGATCATCCGCTTCGCCGGGTACACAGAGGAGGAGAAGATCAAGATCGCCGAGCAGTTCCTCATCCCCAAGCAGCGCAAGGCCAACGGCCTGCAGGGGGAGCACGTGCAATTCACCGAGGAGGCGCTGCGCCGTATCGCCCGGGAGTACACCCGGGAGGCGGGCGTGCGCAACCTGGAGCGGGAGATCGGTACCATCTGCCGCAAGGTGGCCACGGACGTGGCGCGCGGCGCCGAGAAGTCCCTCAAGGTGACCGTGGCCAACCTGCACCGCTTCCTGGGGCCGCCGCGCTTCCGCTTCGGCGTCGCCGAGAAGGAGGACGAGGTGGGGGCGGCCACGGCGCTCATCTACACCGAGATGGGCGGCGACATCCGCAGCGTGGAGGCGACGCTGATGCCCGGCGACGGGGAACTGACGCTCACCGGGCAGCTGGGCGACGTGATGAAGGAATCGGCGCAGGCCGCGCTCTCCTACGTCCGCTCGCGGGCCAAGCGGCTGGGGGTGCCCGAGGACTTCTACCAGAAGCTGGACGTGCACATTCACGTCCCCGCGGGGGCGGAGCCCAAGGACGGGCCATCCGCCGGCATCACCATGGCCACCGCCCTCGCTTCCGCGCTCACCGGCCGGCCGGTGAAGCGCGACGTGGCCATGACCGGGGAGATCACCCTCCGCGGACGGGTCCTGCCCATCGGCGGGGTGAAGGAGAAGGTGCTGGCGGCGCACCGCGCCGGCATGCGCACAGTGATCCTACCGCGGGACAACGAGAAGGACCTGCACGAGATCCCTGAGAACGTGCGGCGGCGGCTGCGCTTCGTCCTGGTGGAGCACATGGACGAGGTGCTGGCGGAGGCCCTTGGCCCGGCGGTGGAAGCGGTGGTGCACCCTGCGCCGGCGGCCCCGGTGCCGCCGGCGGCCTACCTCCCGCCCCGGCCGCCGCAGCCGCTACCGAAGCAGCCGGAGGCCCCGCCCGTCAGTTAGCCGGGGCGCGGCGGGGGGCCGGCACGGCCCGGGTGAAGAGGGAGGGGGCACCCTGCGGTGCCCCCTCCGGGTGAGCCGCGTCCGCGACAGCTCTGCCTATTTCGGCTGCAGCCCGAAGGCTTCGTACTGCATCGCCACGAACTTCTTCCACTGGTCTGGGACGTCCGCCTCGGCGAAGATGGCCGTCACCGGGCAGACAGACTCGCACGCACCGCAGTCGATGCACTCGTCGGGGTGGATGAAGAGCTGGGCGGTCAGAGCCTCCTTGGGGAAGCTTTCGGGGGGGATGTGCACGGCTTCTCCCCGGGGAATGACCTGCTTGTCGGGACCGGCCCCGGTGGAGGGGTCGGGAACCACGTACCCGCCGATCCCCTCCACGTACTCGTAAATGCAGTCTACCGGGCAGACCTCAACGCAGGAGCGATCCTTGGTCCCGATGCAGGGCTCCGCAATGATGTAGGTCATCCCTCACCTCCACGCGCGCTGTGGTCGCCATTCCAAGAGGCAGTGTAGCACCGTAGACGGCCATTTATCAACCTTTTAGAGGCATTCAACGGGCGTTCATCGACAGAAGGAAGAAGGCTGTTGACGAAACTCAGGACGCAAAATACAGTATGTACGTCGCTCGCACTTCGGCCGATTCGGCCCTGGAGGAGGGCTCACTCACGCACGCGCGCAACCCGGGTGTCTGGGGGCCCCCGCCGCAACGGGAGCCGGTGGGGGCGGCTGCATACCGTCTGATCCGCGAGGCCATCCTCCGCGGCCAGCTCGCCCCGGGTGAGCGGCTGAACGAGCTGGAGCTTGCCCGCGCCTGGCAGATCAGCCGCACCCCCATCCGTGACGCCCTGCGCCGCCTGGAAGCGGAAGGCCTCATCCGTGCCGTCCCCGGGAAGGGTGTGGTCGTCCCGCGGCTCGGTCGCGACGACGTCAACGAGCTGTACGAGATGCTGGAAGGCCTGGAGGGGATGGCTGCGCGGCGCAGCGCCGAGCGGGCCAGCGGGGCGTTCCTGGCCCACCTGAACGCCTTGATCAAGGAGTACGGGGTCGCGCTGCGGCAGAACACCGTCGCCCGCCTCAGCGACATCGCCGCTGAATTCCACGCCACCATCGCCCGGATGGCGCTGAACCGGCGGCTGGAGCGGGCCATCGAGACGGCGCGCGCCCAGCTCGCCCCGGTCGAGCGACAGGCGTTGCGGCAGAAGGGGCGGGCCACCCGCTCGTTCCGCGAGCTGGCCAAGCTCACCGCGGCGATCCGGGCAAGGGACGGGGGGCGCGCGGAGGCGGCGATGCGCGAGCACCTGGCCAGTCTCCGCGTGGATGCTGTGACGGCGCTGCCGGAGGAAAGCCCCCGGGAACCGGCCTGACGCGCCTTGACAGCGCGTCGGATGGCCCCGATAATGCGGGCGAGGCAAGGACGGGGAGGAGTAGGACGGGACCCGGCCGGTCCTCGTGCCGTACTGGCCTGTGGTGGCGATGTGCGGCAGCGGGGGAAGCGAGGGGGACCCGGCGGGTGAAAGGTCCCTCGGTGACGGGCCGTCCGAACGTCGCCCCGGAGTCGCGGGCACATGCCGCCACAGGGTTGCGGCGCAGGCCCGCCGGGTTCGCCCGGGAGCGCGAAGAGGAGTTGCCGGCCTGCAGGACCGGCAACCAGGGTGGTACCGCGGAGCGCTGCTTCGCCCTTGGGTGAAGCAGCCTTCGTGTTTCCGGAGGGGAGTGAGGACGGCCGTGGCGGCAGAACCAGAGCGGATCCCGACGACGTACGACCCGCGCGGCGTGGAGCAGCGCTGGTACCAGACGTGGCTGGCGCGGGGGTACTTCCACGCGCCCGTGGACCCGCAGCGCCGGCCGTTTGTCATCATGATGCCCCTGCCCAACATCACCGGCGACCTGCACATCGGCCACGCCCTGAACAACACGCTGCAGGATGTGCTCATCCGCTGGCGGCGCATGCAGGGCTGGAACAGCATGTGGATGCCCGGCACCGATCACGCCAGCATCGGCACCCACGTGGTCATCGAGCGGGAGCTGGCCAAGGAGGGGAAGACGCGCTTCGACCTGGGGCGGGAGAAGTTCCTGGAGTTCACCTGGCGGTGGAAGGAGAAGTACGGGGGCATCATCTACAGCCAGCTGAAGCGGATGGGGTTCTCCTGCGACTGGGACCGCGTCACCTTCACCCTGGATCCGGGCTACGCCGACGCGGTGACCGAGGCGTTCCTTCGCCTCCACGCCCGGGGACACATCTACTACGGCCAGCGGATGATCAACTGGTGTCCCCACGACCTGACCAGCGTCTCCGACCTGGAGGTGGAGTACCAGGAGGTGGCCAGCACCCTCTACCATGTGCGCTATCCCGGGGCCGACGGCAGCGACGGCATCGTCATCGCCACGCAGCGGCCGGAGACGATCCTGGCGGACGTGGCCGTGGCCGTGCACCCGGAGGATACGCGCTACCGGCACCTGGTGGGGAGGCAGGTGGTGGTGCCCATCGTGCAGCGGGTTGTCCCCGTCATCGCCGACCCGCGGGTGGATCCGGAGTTCGGCACGGGAGCCGTCAAGATCACACCCGGCCACGACCCGCTGGACAATGAGATCGGGGCCACCCACGGGCTGGCCGCGCCGGTGGTGCTGGACGAGCGCGGCCGGATGACGGCGGAGGGGGGGGCCTTCGCCGGCCTGGACCGGTTCGCCGCGCGCCAGGTGGTGGCCGCGGAGCTGCGCTCCCGCGGGCTGGTGGTGCGGGAGGAGCCATACACCACAGCCGTGGCCGTCTGCGAGCGCTGCAAGACCGTACTCGAACCCTACATCACCGACCAGTGGTTTGTGCGCATGGCCGACCTGGCCGCGCCGGCCATCCGCGTGGTGCGTGAGGGGAAGGTGCGCTTCCATCCCGAGCGCTGGAGGAAGGTCTACCTGGACTGGATGGAGGGCATCCGCGACTGGAACATCTCCCGGCGGCTGTGGTGGGGGCACCAGATCCCGGCGTGGCACTGCAGGGACTGCGGCGAGGTGGTCGTGACGCGCCAGCGTCCCGACCGCTGCCCGCGCTGCGGAGGCGCCACGCTGGTTCAGGAGGAGCAGATCCTGGACACGTGGTTCAGCTCCGCCCTCTGGCCCTTCGCCACCCTGGGCTGGCCGGAGGACACCCCGGAGCTGCGCTACTTCTACCCGGGGAACGTGCTGGTGACGGACCGAGGCATCATCTTCCTCTGGGTGGCCCGGATGATCATGTTCGGCCTGGAGTTCCTGGGCGAGGTCCCCTTCACCGACGTCTACATCCACCCCACGGTGCTGACGCTGGAGGGGCGGCGCATGAGCAAATCCATGGGCACGGGCATCGACCCCATGGAGATGATGGACCAGCGAGGGTACGGAGCCGACGCCCTGCGCTTCGCCCTGGTGGTGCGCTGCTCGCAGCAGCAGCAGGACCTGCGCTTCAGCGAGAAGATGCTGGAGGATGTGCGCAACTTCAACAACAAGATCTGGAACATCGCCCGCTTCGTCCGCCTGAACCTGGAGGGGTTCGCCCCGACGGCGGCGCCGCAGCGGGAGGCCCTGGGGCTCATCGACCGCTGGATCCTCAGCCGCTTCGCCCGCACCACCGCCGAGGTGACCGGTCACCTGGAGAGCTTCGAGTTCGATAAGGCGGCAAAGGCCATCTACGACTTCCTCTGGTCGACGTACGCCGACTGGTACGTGGAGCTGGCCAAGGTGGACCTCTCCGGCCAGGCCGGCCCTGGGCGGCGGGAGCAGGTGCAGTGGACGCTGTGGCGTGTCCTGGAGGGCGCACTGCGCCTGCTGCATCCCATCATGCCGCACATCACCGAGGAGATCTGGCAGCTGCTGCCCCACGAGGGGGAGAGCATCATGCTCGCCCCCTGGCCGCAGCCTTCGGCGCAGTGGCTGGATGCACGGGCCGAACAGGCGGTCGAGCGCCTGATCCAGGTCATCCGCGCCATTCGTTCGCTGCGCGCCGACATGGGTCTGGCTCCCGCCGCCGCCGTCGCGCCGCTGCTGCGGGTAGCGGACGACGGCAGGCGCGCCGAGCTGGAGGCCTTCAGCCCCTACATCCGCGCCCTGGCCCGGGCGGGCGCGCTGGCCTTCCCTTCCCCCGCGGCCGCTCCCCCGGCGCGGGCGGCGGCGGCGGCGGTGGACGGCGTCGAGGTCCTCCTCCCCGTCGGGGAGGCGGAGGCCGAGCGCATCCGCCATCGCCTGGCCCGGGAACTGGAGCGTGTGCAGCAGGACCTGGGCCGGGTGGAGGCGCGCCTGGGGAGCGACGGCTTCCTCAGCCGTGCGGCGGCGGAGGTGGTGGAGGGGGAGCGGAGGCGGCGCGAGGACCTGCTGCGGCGGCGGGAGACGCTGGCGCGCTACCTGGCCAGCCTGGCTGCCGGCTGATCTGGCAGGAAAACGGCCTCTCTCCCCGAAAGTGCGCAGACGGGGCGTTCATCGTTGCGGAGGGATCCGGTGCGCGCCAGTCCACTCGTCGTCACCCTGGCCCTGATCGGTCTGTTCGTCGTCTCCCTGGTCCTGGGCTACGCCATCGGTGAGGTCTTCCTCAAGCAACCCGGGGTCGCCCAGCAACCCGCCGCGGCGCCCTCACCGACGCTGCCCGCGCCAGCGGTCGTCCCGTCGCCGCCCCCCACGCCACCACCGGTCGCCGCGCCCACGCCGTTCCCGCCGACCCCGGCGCCGCCTGCTCCACCGACACCGGCCCCCACGGTCGCCGTGACCAGAACTCCGGCACCCCGGCCAACGGTGGCCCCCACCGTCGGGGCCGTCCTCTTCCGCGTGCAGGCGGGCGCGTTTCTCAAGCGGGAAAACGCGCAGGAGCGGGTGAACCAGCTGCGCGCCGCCGGGTTCGACGCCTACCTCCTGCCCAGCGGGGAGCTGTACAAGGTCTTCGTCGGTGCCTTCGCCGAGCGGGAGAACGCCGAGCGCCTGGCGGAGCGGCTGCGCGCACTCGGCTTCGAGACCATCATCGTCCGCCAGTAGGGCCGCGCCCCGGGCCCGCCGAAGGAGAGGGGCGGCCGAGCCCGGTTCCGCGAGGATCCCGTGTCCCTCTGCGCTCGTCTGCCTGAGGACTGCGGCCGGCCCCTGGGGGAGCCGCGGCGGCCGACGCAGGGCGAAAGGAGGTCCCGATGACGCCGCAATACCTGCTGGTCACCCGTGAGGAGACCGTTGCCGTCGTGCTGCTCAACCGGCCCGAGGTGCTCAACGCCCTGAACCGGGCGCTGATGGACGAGCTGGGCGCCGTGCTGGAGGACCTGGACCGGGACCCGGAGGTCCGCTGCCTGGTGCTCACCGGCAGCCCCCGCGCCTTTGCCGCCGGTGCGGACATCCGCGAGTTCGCCGACGCCTCGGCGGTGGACATGCTGCAGGCCTACCGCTTCCAGCAGTGGGAGCGCATCCGCAAGGTGGCCAAGCCGCTGATCGCCGCGGTCACCGGCTTCGCCCTGGGCGGCGGCAACGAGCTGGCCATGCTCTGCGACATCATCATCGCCGGGGAATCGGCGCGCTTCGGCCAGCCGGAGATCAACCTGGGGCTGATCCCCGGAGCCGGGGGCACCCAGCGCCTGACGCGCACCGTCGGCAAGTACCGGGCGATGGAGCTGATCCTCACCGGCCGGCAGATGACGGCGCGGGAGGCGGAGGCCATGGGGCTGGTGACGCGCGTCGTCCCCGACGAGATGGTGCTGCCGGAAGCCAGGGCCCTGGCCAGGGAGATCGCCGCCCGGCCGCCGCTGGCCGTCAGGCTGGCCAAGGACGCGGTGCTCAAGGCGTTCGACACCTCCCTGGAGGGCGGGCTGGACTACGAGCGCAAGTGCTTCTACCTCCTCTTCGCCACGGAGGACAAGGAAGAGGGGGTACGGGCCTTTCTCGCCCGCCGCGCGCCCGCGTTCAAGGGGCGGTAGAGGGACAGAGCCGAAGGAGGGAAGACCGGATGAGCGCGGCACCGTCACTGGAGTCGGTGCGCCTGGAAGAGGAGGCGGGGGTCCTCACGCTTACCCTCAACCGGCCCGAGGTCCTCAACGCCATCAACGAGCGATTGGCCGCCGACCTGGCCGAAGCGGTGACGTACGCGGAGCGGGAGGCGGCCGTGCGCTGTGTGGTCGTTACGGGGGCCGGACGCGGCTTCTGCTCCGGCCAGGACCTTCGCGACCGGGCGGGGGTAGGGGAGATCTCCTACGCGGACTCCCTGCGCCGCCGCTACAACCCCGTCATCCGCCGGCTGGCGACCATGGAGAAACCCGTCGTCGCCGCAGTGAACGGGGTGGCCGCCGGAGCGGGGTGCAGCCTGGCGCTGGCCTGCGACCTCCGTGTGGCCGCGGAGGAGGCCTCGTTCATCACGATCTTCGCCCGGGTAGGGCTGGTCCCCGATGCCGGGAGCACTTACTTCCTCCCCCGCCTGGTGGGCCTGGGTCGGGCCTTCGAGATGGCGTATCTGGCGGAACCGGTGGACGCGCGGGAGGCGCTGCGGCTGGGCCTGGTGAACCGGGTGGTCCCCGGCGACCGCCTGCTGGAGGAGACCGCGGCGCTTGCCCGCCGCCTGGCCGCCGGGCCGACGAAAGGCTACGGGCTGACCAAGCGCGGTTTCCGGCATGCGCTGGCGGCCACCCTGGATGAAGCGCTGACCTACGAGGCGTACCTGCAGGAGATCGCGGGGCGCACCGCCGACCACCGCGAGGGCGTCGCCGCCTTCCTGGAAAAGCGCGCCCCCCGCTTCACGGGGACGTAGCCGGCGGCGTGGCTCCGGGACCCGGAAGAGGCAATGATGGCTGATCCCGTGATCATCGACGCGGTCCGGACGCTCGTCGGCCGCTATGGCGGAGTCCTCAAGGACGTGCGCCCCGACGACCTGGCCGCGCTGGTCATCCAGGAACTCGTCCGGCGGAACCACCTGGATCCGGCCTCGATCGAGGACGTCATCTTCGGCTGCAGCAACCAGGCCGGCGAGGACAACCGCAACGTGGCCCGGATGGCCGTGCTCCTCGCCGGTCTGCCGGTAAGCGTGGCCGGGCAGACGGTGAACCGGCTGTGCGGCTCGGGGCTGCAGGCGGTGGTCGCCGCCGCGCATGCCATCCGGGCGGGGGAGGGGGAGGTCTTCATCGCAGGCGGTGTGGAGTCCATGACCCGCGCGCCCTTCGTCATGGCGAAGCCGGAGCAGGCGTTTCCGCGGGGCAGGGTGGAGCTCTACGACAGCACCATCGGGTGGCGCTTCGTCAACCCGAGGATGGCCCAGACCTACCCGCCGCTGAGCATGGGCGAAACTGCCGAGGTGGTGGCGGAGCGGTACGGCATCACGCGGCAGGATCAGGACGCCTTCGCCCTGGAGAGCCAGCGGCGGGCTGCGCGGGCCATCGCCGAGGGGCGCTTCAGAGAGGAGATCGTCCCGGTGGTGATCTCCCGGCAACGGAGCGAGCCGCTCATCATCGATACGGACGAGCCCCCGCGCCCGGATACCACCCTGGAGCGCCTGGCGGCGCTGCCGCCGGCGTTCAAGCAGAACGGGACGGTGACCGCCGGAAACTCCTCCGGGATCAATGACGGGGCCGCAGGCGTGCTGGTGATGTCGGCAGAGGCGGCGGCGGCACGCGGGCACGTACCCCGGGCGCGGATCATCGGCTCTGCCGTGGCGGGCGTGGACCCCTCCACCATGGGCCTGGGTCCGATCCCGGCCACGCGGAAGGTCCTGGCGCGGACGGGCCTGTCTATTGAGGACCTGGACGTGATCGAGCTGAACGAAGCGTTTGCCGCCCAGGTGCTGGCCTGCATGCGCGAGCTCCGGATCCCCCCGGAGCGGCTCAACCCCAATGGGGGCGCCATCGCGCTGGGACATCCCCTCGGGTGCAGCGGGGCGCGCATCCTGACCACGCTGCTGTACGAGCTGGAGCGGCGGGCGGGGCGTTTCGGGCTGGCCACGATGTGCATCGGGGTGGGGCAGGGCATCGCCGTCGTCATCGAGCGGATTCCTCGCTGAGCAAGGAGACAGGGCTGTGGGCAGTGCGGCGATGTTGGTGCGCGACCGGCACGGGCAGCCCCTGGCCCCGGGACACCGCGTACGCCTGCTGCGCGACCCGCCGCTGGAAGGCGAGGTGCGGCGCGTCGTCCCCCGCTACGCCGTCCTCACCGTGGTTGTGCGCGGGAAGGCGGGGACGAGCGAGCTGATGGTCCGCGCTGAGGAAGTGGAGCTGCTGCCACCCCCCTGAACAGGGGCCGGCGGGGCTACGGCAGAGGGCCCGCGTCCACCCACCCGGCGCGGCTCTGCCAGTAGTGGGCGGCTGTTTCTCTGAGGTGGTAGCGGGCCTGCGCCGCCGCAGCGACGTCCTGCTGCCGCGCGGCCATGATCTCGCGGAGGATGTGGGTCAGCCGGGCCAGGGAGCGCTCGAAGCTCTCCCGCATCTCCCGGGCGAACTGCTCGAACAGCGGGCGGCGCTGCGGGTCGGCCAGCATCGCCCGGGTCTGCGACGCCTGCACGCGCATGAGCCAGTGGAGGCGGGTGTGCTCCTCGTCCAGCGGCTCGTGGACCTCGGTGACCAGCGACTCGCCGGTTACAGGGTGGCGGACGACGTAGCTGAAGTACTCGATGGGCCTCCAGTCGACGATCTCCTCCAGGTGGCTGTCCTGCCCGTGCACGCAGTGGTTGGTGGTCCCCACGCCCCGGCGGCCCCCCACCGTCTGCACGTCCACGCGCACCACGTCCTCCGCCCACCGGGTCCGCCGGGCGGCGTCGGTGTTCCACTCCCAGACCAGGGCCGCGGGCGCGGCCAGGTCGAAGGTCCAGTGGATGTCGGCCTCCTGGGGCGACAGGCGCACGCGGCGGACGTCCTGCTCCTCTTGCCAGCGCTGCCGCAGGTCGTAGACGTAGCCGGGGACCTCACCGATGTGCTCGGAGGATGACGTCGCGCCCGGCCAGCTCCTCCTGCCCCAGGATGCGCTGCCGGACGAAGCCCCCGTGGTGCACGCAGAACTTGAGGTTGAGGCGGGGGATGGTGCGGCAGGCGTTGCACTGGCAGGTGGTGGCCTGCCGGATCGCGCGGAGCCGCCGCTGGAAGGCGAAGTAGGCGTTCTCCAGCGCGTCCAGGAGGATGGAGCCGTCGATCTCCGCCTCCGGCACGTAGAGGAAGATAGCGTCCCCCTCCATCTTGTTCAGCCGTAGGATCGGGCCAAGAGCCCCCAGGGTGGTTTCCATCAGGTCGGCCAGCACGTCCTGGGCGTGATCCAGTTCGCTGCCGGCCAGGTAGCTGGTGTACCCGGAGATGTCGGCGATCGCCAGGCAGGCCCGTTCGCTGGGGATGAACATCCGTCCTCCCCGGAGGAGGTGCTCTCACCTTTTGACGGGGTGGCCGGGGATTCCTGCGCCCCGCACTCCAGAATCGCCGCACCCCGGCAGGCAGTCCACGGTGCCCATGGAATTCCATCTGCCGGCGGATACCGTAGGCGGGGGAGGGAAGGGATGGACGAACGGCTGCAGGCGCACGCGCGCATTCTCGTGGATCATTCGGCCCGAGTGGGCCCCGGGGAGACGGTGGCCGTACTTTCCTCGACGCTGGGAATGCCGCTGCTGGAGGCGATTTACGCGCTGGTCCTGGAGCGGGGCGGGCACCCTACAGCGTTCGTCACGCCCCCCCGGCTGGAGGAGATCTTCCTGCGTGCGGCTAGCGACGCCCAGCTGCGCAGGCCGTCGTTCTTCCAGGAGGTGGGGATCGACTACTTCGACCACATCATCCGCATCGACGCCCCGGAGAACACCCGGTATGCCAGCAGCACCGACCCCCGGCGGCAGGCGGTGATGCTGGACGGGCGGCGCGAGGTGATGCGCCGGTGGCTGGAGAAGCTGATGCGGCCGGAGCGCAGCGTCACCATCACCGTGCACCCGACGCCGGCCCTGGCGCAGGACGCGGCCATGTCGCTCCTGGACTACACCGACTTCGTCTACGCCGCCTGTCTGGCGGAGGCCCCCGACCCGCTGGCGGCCTGGCGCCTGCTGGGGGAGCGGCAGCAGCGCATCTGCGACTGGCTGCAGCGACACTCCAGCGTGCGCATCGAGGGGCCGGATGTGGACCTGACGGTCGGGGTGGGGGGGCGGCGATGGATGAGCGACGACGGGCGGAAGAACCTGCCTGGAGGCGAGGTGTTCACCAGCCCGGTGGAGGACGCCGTGGAGGGCGTCATCCACTTCACCTACCCGCTGCTGCACCAGGGCCGGGAGATGCGGGGGGTGCGGCTGTGGTTTGAGCGCGGGGAGGTGGTGCGGGCGGAAGCGGAGCAGGGGCAGGAGTACCTGGAGGAGATGCTCCGCCTGGATGCGGGCGCGCGCCGCCTGGGCGAGCTCGCCATCGGCACGAACCCCGGCGTGACCCGCTTTACCGGCAACCCCCTCTTCGACGAGAAGATCGCCGGGACGTGTCACTTGGCGGTGGGCCGCGGGTTCGCCAGCCTGGGCAGCCGGAACGAGTCGGCGATCCACATCGACATGGTCTGCGACCTGCGGGTGGGCAGCCGGCTTTCCGCGGACGGGGAGGTCTTCTACCGGGACGGGGAATTCACCGTGGCGTGAAAAGGCGCGGTCGGCGCACCAGGGTGGCGGCTATGGCGCTCACGACTCCAGGTGGGCTTCCAGGTGACCGCGGACGAGGGCGGCGAGCTCCTCCTCGGTGCGCCCGGGATCGAGCGCGTCCTCGCGCCCCAGCGCTAGCGGGACACGCAGCCGCCGCGGTCCGTGCAGCTCCACCCGGATCGTCTGCGCGTCCTCTGCCACCGAGAGGGTCGCGCCGGGAGCCAGCGCCTGGACCACCCGCGCGATCACGCCCAGATACCGGTCCAGCCCGGCGTGGGCGCGCAGGACCTCCCATGCCCGCTCCCGGGCGTCGGCAGTCGTCCGGCCGCGCACCGGCACCCGCACGTAGGGACGCGCCGCCAGCCCCGCGCCCTCCAGGATCTCGACCTCGACCCGGCGCAGCTGCGGCCGGGGGGTGAAGCGGAAGGTGAACCGCCGGCCATAGAGTTCCACCTCCTCCTCGGGCCCCACGGGTCAGTCCCCGGTGCCTGTGGCAGCCGCCCGGCGCACACCCATGCCCGGCGCGCCCTCCGTCACCCGGACGGGTCCGGGAAGTGGAGCTCCCGGTGGAGCACCTCCTGCCGGCGCTCCGGAGCCACGGAGGTGTAGATCCGGGTCGTCCGCGGGTCGGCGTGGCGCAGGAGGTCCTGGATGTACTCCAGCGGCACCCCCCGGTCGGCCAGGGTGACGCCCACCGTGTGCCGCAGCGCGTGGAACGACAGGGGCCGCGTGATGCCCGCCGCCCGCAGGTAGGCCCGGAGGATCCGCTCGGCGGACTCGTAGGCCAGGCCGCGGGTGCCACGAGGGGGGAGGGAGACGAAGACGAACGACGACGGGCAGCGGGGCCGGACCGCCACCCACCGCTCCAGGGCGCGGACGGCCGCCGCCGTCACCGGCTGGAGGTACTGGCCGCCGCCCTTGCCGGTGACCCGCACCTGCCCCCGGTCGAGGAAGAGGTCGTCCAGCTGCAGGCCGACGACTTCCGAGACGCGCAACGACGAGAGGCCCAGCTCGATCAGCGCCCGGTCCCGCCGCCCCCGCGGCGTCTCAGGGATGACGGCGCGCAGCCGCCCCACCTCCACGGGCCGGAGGAAGCGGGGGACGGTGGCCCGGCTGATCCTGGGAAGCTCCAGGTGCTCCAGAGGGTTCGCCGGAAGGCGCCCGGTCCTCACCAGGTAGGCGTAGAACTGGCGCAGAGCTACGAGGCGACGCGCACGGGTGCGGGGACGGAGGCCGGCCCGCTGCATGGCGTGGCTGAAGCGGCGCACGTCCTCAGCACGGACGGTCTCCAGGGGGCGGTGACGGATCCACTCGGTGAACCGGCCGATGTCGCTGAGGTACCCCTGGATGGTCCGCGGGCTCTGGTTGCGGGCGGCCATGTCGTCGGCCCACTCCTGGAGGAGGGGAGGGAGCCGGCGGGAGGCGCGGCGGCGGAGCATGGCGGGAAGGAGAATTCGCGTCGCGGGGCCGGATTCCTTTAGATCGCATAATCGGCATTGTACGACGTTATTCCTCGCGCGCGGCGACCCGGCGGAGGGACCGGACTTTCCGGAAGCGCGAACAGATGTTTGCCTTGCCGTGCCGCGGCGTGCTATAATCCGCTTCGCTTCCCGGTGGAGACCTCGTGTAAGGAGGAGCGCACATGGGCCGGGGACTGACACGCCGACAGGCGGAGATCCTCACCTTCATCCAGCGCTTCACAGAGACCCACGGGTATCCTCCCTCGGTGCGCGAGATCGGCCGCGCCCTGGGGCTGACCAGCAGCTCCACCGTGCACAGCCACCTGGCCGCGCTGGAGAAGAAAGGCTACCTGCACCGCGACCCGAGCAAGCCCCGCGCCCTGGAGGTCCTGCGGGACGAGCGGGCGGCCCCGACGAAGAAGGTCATCCCCCTGCCGGTGGTCGGCCGCGTGGCCGCCGGCAGCCCGTTGCTCGCCCAGGAGAACATCGAGGACTACTTCCCGCTGCCGGCGGAGTTCGTCCGCGGAGCCGAGACGTTCATCCTCCGTGTGCGCGGGGACAGCATGGTGGGCGCGGGCATCTACGACGGCGACTACGTCATCGTCCGCCGCCAGCCCACCGCGCACAACGGGGACATCGTCGTGGCGCGGCTGGAGGACGAGGCCACGGTGAAGCGCTTCTTCCGAGAGGACGGCCACGTCCGGCTACAGCCGGAGAACCCGGCCCTGGAGCCGATCCTCACCCGCGACGTGGTCATCGAGGGGAAGGTCGTCGGGCTGATCCGGCGGATGGCCTCGTAGCGGCACCCATCGGGCGGGGCCAGGCGGCCCCCAGGCGGCGCTAGCGGAAGGGTTCCAGAACCCCCGTCGGCAGCCGCACTCCCAGCAGGCGGGCGAGCACCTCCAGCCCCACCAGCACACCCGCCGTGTACAGCACCGCCAGCGGCCAGGGCATGCGGCCGGTCCGCCGCATGAACAGCAGGATCCACCCCGCGGTGGCCAGGCGGATTCCCACCACCCAGATCAGGCCGGTGTAGGCGGCGATACCTGCCAGGTGGCGGAACGCGCGGGAGATCGCCGGGCCTGAGAGCGCCTCGGCGTCCTCCTCGTCGGCGGGGATGCTGCGGCCGCGGATCTCCTGGACTACCTGGACGACGGCCAGCACCGTCCCCACGCTGGTCACGCTCAGCGGCATCAACGCGGCCCCGGGGAGGAATCCCCGGGAGGTCGTCCAGGCGTAGGCAAAGACACCCAGCAGTCCCCAGCTCACCGCAGTCCCCACCCCCGGGGTCCATCGGGCGACAGCTCGCTCCCGGCGCGTCGCGCCGGCGCGCAGGGCGCGCAGGCCACTCCAGACGAAGGGCGAGATCACCAGCAGCCCGATCACCGCCACGGCCGGGCGGAGCAGCCAGGCGCGCGGGTCGGGGTAGAGGTTCACCGTTAGCCAGAAGTACCGCTCCAGGGGCCCAGAGAGGACGAAGCCGATGAGGAGCGGCGCCCGCGGCCATCCCGCGGCCTTCATCCCGTAGCCCAGGACCCCCAACGCCAGCAGGGCCAGGAGGTCGCCGTAGTGCTGCGTCTCCTGATAGGCCGCCAGGGCCATCATCAGGATGACGGCGGGGGCCACCCGGGTGAACGGGATGTACGTCAGCCGGGCCAGCGCCGGGCTGGCCAGGAACATCAGGGCCGCGCCGATCACGTTGGCTGCGGCAAAGGTCCAGACGATGGCGTAGATGAGGTCCAGGTGCTCGGTGACGATGCGCGGCCCGGGGACGACGCCGTAGGCCAGCAGCGACCCCATGATCATGGCCGCGGGCGCGCTGCCCGGCACGCTGAACAGCAACGTGGGCACCAGGTCCCCGGCTTCCACCGCGTTGTTGGCCGCCTCGGGGGCGATGATGCCGCGGATGTCCCCCCGGCCGAACCGCTCCCGGTCCCGGCTTGCCGCCACCACGTGCCCGTAGGCCATCCAGGTCCCCGCCGTGGCGCCAATGGCCGGGAGGATGCCGGCCCACATCCCGATGAGCGCTCCGCGCAGGACCAGCCAGCGGTGGCGGAGGACGTCGCGCGCGCCCTCCAGCCACCCCCGCCCCAGGTCGATCCGCTCGGCGATGGCCCCGCCGCGGGCCAGCAGGGAGATGACCTCGGCGATGCCGTAGACGCCCAGGGCGACGATGGCCAGGTCCAGGCCGTCCATCAGGTAAACCTGGCCGAAGTCGAACCGCACCTGGGCCGCCGCCGGCGTGGGGCCCACCGTGCCCAGGAGCAGCCCCAGCAGGCCGGCGATGATGCCCCGGCGCGGCTCCTTCCCCAGGAGGCTGCCGGCGAAGGAGACCCCCAGCACCGTGAGCATGAACAGCTCCGGGGAGCCAAAGGAGAGCACCAGGGGGCGGGCGATGGGGATGGAGAGGGTGAGGCCCAGGGCGCCGATCAGCCCGCCCACGAGCGAGGAGAGGTAGGCCGCGGCCAGCGCCCGCGCGGCCTGCCCCTGTTTGGCCAGGGGGTGCCCTTCCAGGACGCTGGGCACCGACGCCGCCGATCCCGGCGCGCCGATCAGCACCGAGGTGATGGTGTCCGAGGTGTGCACCACCGCCAGCGCGCCGGTGACCATGGCCAGCGCCGCCACCGCGTCCAGCTTGACCACGAAGGGCAGCAGCACAGCCACGGCCACAATGCCGCCCATGCCGGGGAGCACGCCGACGACCAGCCCGGCCAGGACGCCCAGGAGCATCATCCCCAGCCGCGTGGGGACGAAGAAGAGTTCCAGCGCGGCCTGCAAGGCCTGCCCCATCGGCGCCCGCCCTGTCGCTCAGCCGGCGGCCCGGCCGCCCCTCAGATGGCGACGTTGTACTTCGTCCGCAGCAGCTCCAGGATGAACTTCCGCACGTCCAGCGTCACGGTGAGGGAGCGCAGCAGCGCCCCCTCCATCTTGTCGCCGCGGAACAGCGTGTAGCCCTCCAGGATGTTCTTGCTCTTCTCCCGGAACTCCGGGTCGGCATTCATCTTGTCCACCGCCTCCCACAGCGCGTTCAGCGCCTCCGGCGGTGTGCCCTGAGGCACCCAGAGGGTCTTCTGGAAGGAGAAGGCCGGGACCAGCAGCGCCTGCAGCGCCTTCCAGCGCAGCTGTCCGTCCGGCTTGCGCTTGTGCACCTGCTGGTAGAACTCGTAGATCGTCGGCAGGTCGGGGGCCGCGGGGTCACGCACGAGCTGCCCCTTCTCGTTGGTGAAGCCAAAGGAGAACAGCGGACGGGCCTTTCCCTCCCGGATCAGGGGAACCACCTGGGAGAGGTAGGCCGGCGTGGTCTGGTAGTCGATATTGGTCTCACCGCGCTCGAAGGCCAGGCGGGCGGGACCGCGGCCCTCGAAGCCCAGGACGCTGCGCACGTTCATGCCCAGCAGCTCGAAGGTCAGGAGCACGGAGAGGTCCAGGGCGGTAGCGCCGATGCCCCCGTAGACCAGCGGCCGGGCCGGGTTCAGCACGTCCTCCGGGCGGCGGATGCCGGTAGCCGGCGAGACGTAGACGACGCCCCCTACCCCGTTCACCTTCACCAGCTTCCACTTCCTGAAGTCGTACTGCACCTGCGGCACGCCCAGGATGTAGGGGATCACCGTCGACCCGCTGCTGGCGAAGATCTGCAACCCGTCGGGCTTGGCGTTGGCCGCGTAGAAGTTGGCCCCCAGGATGCTCCCGCCGCCGGGGCGGTAGGTCACGACGATCTTCGGGTTCCCGGCGATGTGCCGCTCGAAGAACGGCGCCAGGAACCTGGTCTCGATGTCCGTCCCGCCCCCGGCGCCAAACGGGACGATGATCTCAATGGTCTTCCCGGCGTAGTAGGGCACCTGCGCCCGCGCCGGGGTCATCCCGGCCACGAGCAGCAGACCCACCACGACGGCCAGCGCAGCTCGCTGCACCTCCCTCACCCCCTCGCGGCGGCCGCGGCAGCCGGAGCCGCCAGCGGCCACACCGATGCTGGCACCAGTGCCATCCCTTCCATCAGGCGGCGGGCGGTCCGCCGCGTCACCACCTTCTCCACGTGCCACTCCCCGTCCCGTCGCACCACCAGCGCCCCCACCTCGATGATCCCGGCGGGATGGCCGATGCGCAGCGTGCGCTCTCCGGCGGGGCCGCGCCGGGCCACAGCGTGCACCAGCGTTCCCTCCACCTGCGCCGCCGCGGCGGTGCAGACGGCGCCGGTGAGCGCGTAGGAGCGGTGCAGGCGCCCCATGGACATGATCCGCCCCACCACGTCCACGGCCGCGCCCTCCACGGGGCTGCCCCGCGTCGAGGTGTAGGACGCCGGCGGAGCGGCGAACGCCAGCTTGGGCACCCCGGGGCTGCGCGCGGTGGCCTCTGCCGGGGTGCGGACCAGGCCCATGCGCACCGCGGCGTGGGCACGGATCGCCTCGATCTTCGCCAGGAGTACGGGGTCCCCGTCCACCCGCTCTGGCATCTCCAGCCCGTCCAGGCCCAGGTCCCGGGGATTGACGAAGACCACCGGGTTGGCGGCGTCCACCAGGGAGACGGTGAGCCGGCCTACCCCCTCCACCTCCAGGACGTCGGTAGGGCTGCCGGTGGGCAGCAGCCGGCCGGTCATGGAGCCGCCGGGGTCGAGGAACTCCAGGAGGATCATCGCCCCGGTCCCGGGCACGCCGTCGATGGCGTAGTCCCCTTCCACCTGCGGCAGCCCCCCGGAAGTGGGCACGCGGGCGATGATGCGCTTGTGCGTGTTCACCTGCCAGATGCGCACCGTCGTCAGGGGGTCAGTGGCGCGGACGAGCCCCTCCTCGATGGCGAAGGGGCCCACCGCGGAGGAGATGTTGCCGCAGTTGCCCCCGTAGTCCACCAGCGGCGTAGTCACCGAGACCTGGCCGAAGGTGTAGTCCACATCCGCGTCCGGCACGGACGGGGGGCTGATGATGGCGGCCTTGCTGGTGGTGGAGACCGCGCCGCCCAGGCCGTCGATCTGCCGGCCGTACGGGTCCCCCCCGCCGAAGATGGTCAGGATCACCCTGTCGCGCAGCGCGGGATCCTCGGGCAGGTGGTGCCGGTGAAAGAAGACTGCCCGACTGGTGCCGCCGCGCATGATCACAGCGGGAATGCGCCGCTGCATGCTCGCCTCCCCTCCCCCGGCGCTCTTCGCCGGCGGGCCCGCCGCGGCCTCAGGTGCACCGCCCGCGCCCAGCCAGCCTGGCGCTCTCCTGGCCGGCGAGGCGCCCGAAAACCGCGCCTCGCATCAGCCCGGCGCCGGCCGGGTAGTTAAAGTAGAAGAAGCCGCCCGTGATCTCTCCCGTGGCGTAAAGCCCCAAAATAATTTTATTATCCGTTTCCAGCACCCGCGCCTGCTCGTCCACCCGCAGGCCGCCGTAGGTAAAGGTGATTCCGCAGGTGACGGGGTAGGCCACGAAGGGCGGCTGCTCCAGCGGCAGGGCCCAGTTGGACTTGGGGGGCTGCAGGCCCGCGGTGCTCTTGCCGTCGCGCACGGTCGGGTCGAACCTCCCGCCGCGGGCCGCCGCGTTGAAGGCTGCCACCGTCTCCTCCAGGGCCGCGCGGGGCACCCCCATGGCCTCGGCCAGCGCCGCCACCGTCTCCGCCCGGACCGGGCGGCCGGTGGCGTACCGTTCCTCCAGCAGGTCCACGGTCTGCCGGTCGAAGATCTGCCAGGCCCGGTTGTGCGGCTGGGCCAGGATGGCCCGCCCGATTCTGGCATAGGTGTAAGGCGAGAAGTCCTCGCCTTCGTCCACAAAGCGCCGCCCCTCAGTGTTCACCATGATCCCGTAGGGGTAGGAGAGCCGGTTGGTCTTGTCGGTGAGCCGCAGGTCGCCCACCCGCGGTGCCGTGGCGTCCACGGGGGTGGCGTGACAGCCGCTCCAGTGGCCGTAGGGCTGCGCCCCGGCCTGCAGCGCGGCGGCCAGCATCTCCCCGGTGTTGCAGGCGGTGCCGCGGACGACGACGGTGTCCCACCCGGGGCCCAGGTAGCGGGCGCGCATCTCCGGGTTGGCCTCGAAGCCGCCGCAGGCCAGGATCACGGCGGGGGCCTCCAGGTCGGCGGGCCCGGCGGGGCCGCGCACGGTCACGCCGCACACGCCCCCGGTCCCGTCCAGGCGCAGGGCCACTGCCTTGGTGGCGTAGGCGACCTCCACCCCCAGGCGCTCGGCGATGTGGAAGAGCGCGGCGGACAGCCCCACCCCCGCACCGCGCGTCTGCAGCACCACGCCCGGCGGGAAGCGCCAGCGCCGTCCGTGGCGCACGCCGAAGATCTCGCTCAGCTCCCACTGCACGCCCAAGTCGCGCATCCACTGCACGGTGGCAGCGGAGCGGTCCACCAGGATGCGCGTGAGCAAGGGGTCGGCCAGGCCGCCGCTGGTGCGCATGATGTCGGCGTAGTAGCGGTCGGGCGGATAGGGCTCGACCTCCAGCTCGGCGTCCGGCGGGCCGGGCAACAGGCGCAGGACGTCCTCCAGGCCGGAGTAGGCGAAGCGGAAGACGCCGCCGGTGAAGCGGGTGTTGCCGCCGCGCAGCTCCAGCGGGGCCTTCTCCAGCACCAGGACCGCCGCCCCCGCCTCCCGCGCGGCGATGGCGGCGGTCAGCGCCGCGTTGCCGGCACCGACGACGATGACGTCAGGGTTGCGTCCGGAGCCCATGGCGACCCTCCCTACCGGGGGTCACTGCGGATCCGCCCGGCCGCCGTACCGGTCTCCCAGCGCCAGCCAGTCGTCCAGGCGGACCAGGGCGTCCCGCTCCTGGAAGGACGCCCGCAGCGTCTCAGGGGTCAGCCCTTCACGGCGCAGGCTGGCCAGGACCTGCTGCATGCCGCGGATCGCCCCCAGCTGCAGGTCGGCGGGGAAGATGACGATCTGGTACCCCAGCGCGCGCAACTCCGCAGGCGAAAGCACGGGGCTTTTCCCGCTGTAGGTCAGGTTGTACAAGAGCGGCACCTGCACCGCCTCCCTGATGGCCCGCACCTCCTCCCGTGTGCGCGGCGCTTCCACGAACAGCACGTCCGCGCCGGCTGCGGCGTAGAGCCGCGCCCGCCGCAGCGCCTCCTCCAGGCCCGCCGCCGCCCTGGCGTCGGTGCGGGCGATGATCACCAGGCCGGGGTCGCGCCGCGCCTCGACCGCCGCGCGGATCTTCCCCACCATCTCCTCCGCCGCGATGACCTCTTGCCCCTCGTAGTGCCCGCAGCGCTTGGGCATCACCTGGTCCTCCAGATGCAGCGCGGCTACGCCGGCGTCCTCGTAGAGGCGGAGGGTGCGGCGGACGTTGAGGGCACTGCCGTAGCCGGTGTCGGCGTCGGCGATGACCGGGACGCCCACCGCCTGCGTGATCTGCCGCTCCCGCTCCACCATCTCGCTCATGGAGAGCAGGCCCAGGTCGGGCAGCCCGGCGCTGCGGGCGATGGCGCCGCCGCTGGCATAGACCGCCTCGAACCCGGCGGCCTCGGCCAGGCGCGCGGAGAGGCCGTCGTAGACGCCGACGGCCACGAGGATGTCCCCGGTAGCCAGACGCTGGCGCAGCCGGACGCGGGGGGCAGGTGCGTCGCTCACGGGGCCTGCCGGGTCACTGCGGCGTCCCGCGCAGGCGCGCGGCCAGCGCCGGCGGGACCTCCGCCTCCACGACGACCCCGTCCTCGGCGTACCGCTGCTCCAGGACGCGGCCGTGGGCATAGATCTGCGCCAGGGTGCCGGCCTGCGCGTAGGGCACAGCCACCCGCAGACGGACCAGCCGCTGGGGCAACCGCTGGGCAATCCGCCGCAACAGGTTGACCAACCCCAGGCCGTACTGCGCGGAGATCAGCACCGCGTGGGGGTGCGCCCGGGCCAGCGCCCGGCACGCCGCTGCGGGCAGGCGGTCGATCTTGTTGAAGGCGACGACCTGCGGCCGGTCCCCGGCGCCCAGGTCGGCCAGGACGCGGTCCACCACCGCCATCTGGTGGGGCCACTGGGGGTCGGTGACGTCCACCACGTGGACCAGCAGGTCGGCGTCGACGGCTTCCTCCAGCGTCGCCCGGAAGGCCGCCACCAGGTGCGTCGGCAGCTTGTGGATGAAGCCCACGGTGTCCACCAGCAGCACCGTCTGGTGGTTGGGCAGGGTGACCCTGCGCACGGTGGGGTCGAGGGTGGCGAAGAGTCTGTCCTCCACCAGCACCCCCGCGCGGGTCAGGGCGTTGAGCAGGGTGGACTTTCCGGCGTTGGTGTAGCCGGTGATGGCGACGACGGGGTAGCCAGCACGCCGCCGCGAGTCCCGCTGCCGCGTGCGGTGCCGCGCCACCACTCGCAGCTCCCGCCGCAGGTCGGTGATGCGTTGCCGGATGCGCCTCCGGTCCACCTCCAGCTTGGTCTCTCCGGGGCCGCGGGTACCGATGCCGCCCCCCAGGCGGGAGAGCCAGACTCCCCGTCCGGTCAGGCGGGGCAGGAGGTAGGTCAACTGCGCCAGCTCCACCTGCAGCCGACCCTCCCGCGTCTGCGCCCGCCGGGCGAAGATGTCCAGCACCAGCGCCGTGCGGTCCACGACCTTCCGTCCCAGCACGCGCTCCAGGTTTCGCTGCTGGGCGGGGGAGAGTTCCTCGTCGAAGATGACCAGGTCGGCGTCGTGCTCCTCGCACAGGCGCAGCAGCTCGCCTACCTTGCCCCGCCCGATGAAGGTCGCCGCGTCGGGTCTGAACCGTGCCTGGACCACGCGGGCGCACACCTCGGCACCGGCGGGCGGGTCCGGCACCCGGTCTGAAGACGGGGCTGGGGACAGGGAGAGCCCGACCAGGATCGCCCGCTCCGGCCGCGTCTCCGCCGTGACCACGGTGGAGCTGCGCCGCAGGGCGCCTTCCGCCGCCTTGATCCGCGGCGCCACCTCCAGGTGGGCCAGCGCCTCCGGCCCGTAGGGCCCTTCGGTGGCCGTCTGCGGCCCCGCGCCGTCGGCTGCGGGCACCATCATGACCAGCCACCCCTCGCCGGGCCTGCCCTTGCGCGAGCCGACCACCACCGCCAGGTCGAGGCGGGCCTCGACCACGTGCCGCCCGTCGCGCTCCCCCGGCGCCCGCTCCGCCTCGGGGCGGGCGGCGATGTAGCGCAGTCCCACCAACCGCGAGGGTGACGCCCGGGCGGCCAGCGCCGGCAGCAGGTCCTGCCACCTGCGGCTGACCATAACCTCGCGTACCCTGCCGTGGCGATCCACGTAGACCCCCACCTCGCGCTTCAGGGCGTGCGCCAGGTGGGCGAGCGTCTGGAGGAGGTCTGAGGCGGCGATGCGATCCTGGGGGACGCGTTGCCGCAGCAGGGCCTGCAGCATCTGCCGGTGCGCAGGGTCGATGGCCCGGGGAAGCCCCCAGATCTGCGGGATCGGCTACTCACCTCCGAAGGCCAGGCGCAGGCGGTCTAGCGCCTCGTCCAGACGGGCGTCCGGCGTGGTCAGCGAGAGCCGGACATACCGTTCGCCCTGCCGGCCGTACCCGAGACCGGGGGTGAGCACGACGCCGGTGCGCTCCAGTACCTCTGCGGCGAACGCCGTCCCCGTCCGGCCGCCGGGGGCCTGCAGCCAGAGGTAGAACGTCGCCTGCGGCCGCGGCGGATTCCAGCCGAGGGCCGCCAGCGCTTCGACCACCCGGTCGCGGCGGCGGCGGTAGACTTCCAGCCGCTCCCGCAGTGGCTCCTCCGGACCCAGCAGCGCGGCAATCCCGGCTTCCTGCACCGCCCGGAAGACCCCCGAGTCGACGTTGGTCTTGATCCGGCCCAGCGCGCCGATCAGCCCGGGGTGCCCCACCGCAAATCCGAGGCGCCATCCGGTCATGCAGTAGGTCTTG
Organism: Armatimonadota bacterium; assembly: GCA_037446405.1. GTDB lineage: Bacteria > Sysuimicrobiota > Sysuimicrobiia > Sysuimicrobiales > Humicultoraceae > Humicultor. Next base: position 25,082 of record JBBIIQ010000004.1, read on the forward strand.
GAGAGGGAGTGAAACTCCACCCCCACCTCCTTGGCGCCGTCCACCTGGAGGAGGCTGGGCGGCCGGTACCCGTCGTAGGCGATCTCGGAGTAAGAGTTGTCGTGGGCGACAAAGACGCCGTGGTCCCGGGCAAACCGCACCACCTCTTCGAAGAAGCTGGGAGGCGCCGTGGCGGCCGTGGGGTTGTTGGGGTAGTTGAGGAAGAGGAGGCGGGCCCGGCGGGCGGCCTCCTCCGGGAGGGCGGCCAGGTCCGGCAGGTATCCCCGCTCCGGCTGCAGGGGGACGCTGATGGGCTCCCCCTCCGCCAGGATGGTCGCGGCCCGGTAGACCGGATACCCGGGGTCGGGGACGAGAGCCGCCTCCCCCGGATTCAGCACGGCCCAGGGCAGGTGCGCCAGCCCCTCCTTGGACCCGATCAGGGCCAGGACCTCCCGCTCAGGGTCGAGGCGGACGCCAAAGCGGCGCCGGTACCACTCCGCCGCTGCCTCCCGGAAGTCGCGAATGCCGGGGTACGGCGGGTACCGGTGCGACCGCGGATCCCGGGCGGCGCGGGCGAGGGCCTCGACGATGTGCTCCGGAGTGGGCAGATCGGGGTCGCCGATGCCCAGGTTGATCACATCGACGCCCCGGGCCTGGAGCTCCTCCTGCTTGCGGTCCAGATCAGCGAACAGGTAAGCGCCGATCCTGGCCAGTCGCTCTGCCTGCATCACTCCTCCGCTTCCGCGGGCACGACCCGTGCCGGCACCCCGCCCCGGCATGCGTCCTGCCGCGCAGAGGGTTCGTTCACCGCTAGCATAGCACGGATGGTCGTGGCGACCGCCTCGGGCGCGACGTCTCCCGCGTCGATCCAGCGGATGCGGGGGTCGCGGCGGAACCAGCTCTCCTGCCGCCGGGCGAAGCGCCGCGTGTTGCGCTTCAGCACGGCCACCGCCTCGGCGAGGCTGCTTCGGCCCTGCAGGTAGGGGACGATCTCCTTGTAGCCCAGCCCCTGCATGGCCGGCGCGTCCGGAGGCACGCCGCGGGCCAGCAGCCGCTCCACCTCCGCCACCAGGCCCTGTGCAACCTGCTCGTCCACGCGGCGGTCGATCCGCCGGTAGAGGCGCGGCCGCGGCACCCACAGGCCGATGGCGAGCACGTGCCACGGCCCCGGATGGGCCCGCTGCTGCGCGGAGATCGGCCGGCCGGTCGCGGCGATGACCTCCAGCGCGCGGATGATGCGGCGCAGGTTTCTGGGGTGGATCCGCTGCGCAGCGAGCGGGTCGAGCTCCTGCAGGCGCGCGTACAGCACCCCGGGTGCCGCCCGCTCCTCCGCCTCAGCCTTGCGGCGAAACGCCCAGTCCGGCGGCACGTGCGGGATCTGCAGCCCGTCCACCACCGCCCGGATGTACAGGCCGGTGCCGCCCACCAGCAGCGGCAGGCGCCCCCGGCGGAGGATATCGGTAATGGCTGCCACGGCCAGCCGCTGGTACTGGGCTACCGTGAAGACCTCGGTGGGCTCGGCGACGTCCAGCAGGTGGTGCGGAACGGCGGCGCGGAGCCGGGGCGGCGGCTTGGCCGTGCCGATGTCCATGCCGCGGTAGATGGTCCGCGAGTCGGCGGCGACGATCTCGCCGCCGACCTCCGCCGCCAGAGCTGCGGCGGCTGCGGTCTTGCCGGTGGCCGTCGCCCCGCAGATGACCAGCAGCAACGGCTCCCGTGCCGCGTCCACCGTTTCCCCCTACCGTCGCAGGAACCAGTGCTCCAGGCTCTGGCGGGACACCCAGACCATCGTGGGGCGGCCGTGGAAGCAGGTGAAGGGGTCCTCGGTTGCGGCCAGATCGCTCAACAGTGCCTCCATCTCCTCCGCCGTCATCAGGTCCCCGGCGCGCACGGCGGTGTGGCAGGCGGTGGCGATGGCCAGGCGGCGTACCGCCTCGTCGCCGCGGTGCAGGTCGAGCATGGCCCCCAGGGCCCGTCGCACCAGGCCTTCCGGGGCCCCCCGGGCGAGGGCAGCCGGCACGCCGCGCACGAGGACGGTGGTCCCGCCGAAGGGCTCGAGGAGGAAGCCGAGAGCGGCCGCTGCCGGGAGGAATTCGTCCAGCGTAGCCGTCTCCCCGGCGGTGAGGTCCACGGGCACGGGGAGGGCAAGGACTTGCGTGGCGCTGCTCGCGCCGGCCTCGCGCAGCAACCGCTCGTAGAGCACGCGCTCGTGCGCGGCATGCTGGTCGACAAGCACCAGCCCGTCGGCGGCCTCCGCCAGCAGGTAGGTGGCCAGGAGCTGACCCACGAGGCGCAGAGGGGGCAGGCGACGAGCGGGCCGGGGGTAGAGCGGCTGCACCTCCCCCACAGCGCTCGCGCCTCCGGGAAGCGCCGCCGCAACGGACTGGGACCCCGGCCCTTCGCCGGCCCACGCCTCCCCCACCCGGGCCGCTGGGAGGCCGGACGGGCCCACCGGCACCCCGGGGGCGGGACGCAGGCCCTGCGGCTGGCGCAGCGCCTCCCGCACCGCGCGGGTGACCGTGACGAAGACGCGGTGCTCGTCCGTGAAGCGCACCTCCAGCTTGCGCGGGTGAATGTTCACGTCGAGCAGGGACGGGTCAAGCCAGAGGAAGATGGCGGCGGTGGGAAACAGCCCCGCGGGCAGCAGCTCGGCGTACCCCTGCAGGATGGCGCGGGAGACCATGCGGCTGTGCACCGGCCGGCCGCCGACGAACAGGTAGTCCACCTGTCGTCCCGGGCGGGCACGCTCGGGACGGACGACCCACCCGCCGACGGTCACCTCCCCTCCCCCACCCTGCACCGGCAGCATGGCGGCGGCCAGTTCCCGCCCCAGGACCTGGGCCAGCCGCTCCTCCGGGGAGGCGGCTGGGTAGATCAGGACCTCGCGGCCGTCGTGCCGTAGCCGGAAGGTCACCGCGGGAGCAGCCAGGGCCAGGCGCTGCACTGCATCGGCGATCAGGGCGAACTCGCGCGCCGGCGATTTGAGGAACTTGCGCCGCGCCGGCGTGTTGAAGAAGAGGTCAGTGACCGTGACCACCGTGCCGGGTGCCGTCCCCGCTGTGCTGACGGCCGGGGGCCCGCCCCCGGAGACCACGACCCGCGTCCCGCCGTCCGCACCGGGTGGGCGCGTCACCAGATCCAGCCGGCTGACCGCGGCGATGCTCGGCAGCGCCTCCCCCCGGAAGCCGTAGGTGGCCACGCGCTCCAGGTCTGCGACACTGGCGATCTTGCTTGTGGCAAAGCGCTGCACCGCCAGCCGGGCGTCCTCGGGGTCCATGCCGCAGCCGTCGTCGCTGACGCGGATCAGGCGCAGCCCGGACCCTTCCACCTCTATGGTGACAGCCCGCGCCCCGGCGTCCAGGCTGTTCTCCACCAGCTCCTTCACCACGGCCGCTGGCCGCTCCACGACTTCCCCCGCGGCGATCCGTTCGGCGACGGCGCGGTCCAGCACGCGGATCCGGCTCACTGCAGGCGCTTCTCCCGCAACCCCTGTGGGGCACCCCGCGAGG
>JBBIIQ010000004.1:28579-28806 GCA_037446405.1 Armatimonadota bacterium
CACGCAGCTCGCTCAGGCGGTTGAGGGCCTCCAGCGGGGTCAGGGTCTCCACGGCAAGGGCCAGCAGCTCCTCCTCCACGGGCGAGGGGACTTCCAGCGGCAGCGGGATCTGCCGCGCGCCGCGCGCCCGTCCGGGCAGGAGCGCGGCCACGCTGTCAGCGCCGGGCCCTGCCGCCGCCGCTTCCAGGTGGGCCAGCACGCGCCGCGCCTGCTCGATCACCGCCGGC
>JBBIIQ010000005.1:0-1799 GCA_037446405.1 Armatimonadota bacterium
AAAGCGCTCCCACGCTCCCACGCTCCCGCGCTCCCACTCAGAAAGTGTTGCTTCTCGACGACTGCTTCACCACCTTCAACGAGCCGGCGATTGGCCGGGCCGCTGTCCGCGTCCTGGAGCACGCCGGCTGCCGGGTCTTCTTCGTCGAGGGGGAAGAGCAGCTGGACAAGGCCCTGGAGGTGCGCGCCCACCTCCCCGCGCTACAGCAGATCATCGTCATGGATCCCGAGGGCCTGCGCACCTTCCGCGACCCGCAGGTCCTGATGTGGGACGCGTTTCTCAACCTGGGGCGGGCGCACCGGGCGGCTCACCCCGGCGCGCTGCAGGACCGCCTGGCGGGCATCCGCCCCGACGATGTCGCCCTGCTTATCTACACCTCGGGGACGACCGGCCCGCCCAAGGGAGCGATGCTCACGCACCGCAACATCCTCTGGACCGTGTCGGCGCTGGCCGGCGCCCTGGGGTACCACCCCGACGACGAGGTGCTGTCCTACCTGCCGCTGTCGCACATCGCCGAGCGCCTGGTCTCGGTGCTGGTGCCGGCCTGCCACGGCTACACCGTGAACTTCGTGGAGAACCTGGACACGGTGCTGGACAACCTGCGCGAGGTGGCGCCGACCATCCTCTTCGCCGTGCCGCGGATCTGGGAGAAGCTGTACTCGGCCGTGGACCTGCACATGCGCGAGGCAGACCCCCTCAAGCGGCTGGCCTACCGTGCGGCCGTGGCGGTGGGGCGGCGGGCGGCGCCCTACCGGCAGAGGGGGCGGCCCTTGCCTGCGGGGCTGAGGGCGCTGTACGGGGTGAGCGATCTGCTGGTCCTGCGCCCCCTGCGCCGCCGCCTCGGCCTGCACCGCCTGCGCTGGGCCCTCTCCGGCGGCGCCCCCGTCGCTCCCGACACCCTGGAGTACTTCTGGAGCATGGGTGTGACCGTGCTGCAGGTCTACGGGCAGACCGAGGGCAGCGGCCCCACCACGGTGCACCGGGTGGGGGACGTGCGGCCGGAGACGGTGGGGGTGCCGCTGCCCGGCGTGCAGGTGCGCCTGGCCGAGGACGGGGAGATCCTGGTCCGGGGGGGCAACGTCTTCGTGGGGTACTACAAGGATCCCGTCGCCACGGCGGCGACCATCCGCGACGGCTGGCTCTACTCTGGCGACGTCGGGGCCTTCGACCCCGACGGACACCTGCGCATCACCGACCGGAAGAAGGACCTCTTCATCACCGCCGCCGGCAAGAACATCGCGCCGCAGTACATCGAGAACAAGCTGAAGTTCTCCCCCTACATCAACGACGCCGTGGTCATCGGCGACGGGCAGCGCTACCTGGTGGCGCTGGTGGTGATCGACGAGGAGAACGTGACCAAGTGGGCGCAGGACCGCCGCCTGCCCTTCACCACCTACACCGACCTTACCCGGCAGGAGGAGGTGCGCGCGCTCATCGCCCGGGAGGTGGAGGCGGTGAACCGGACGCTCTCCTCCCCCGAGCAGGTGAAGAAGTTCGCCATCCTGCCCAAGCGCCTTTACGCCGAGGACGGCGAGGTCACCCCGACCCTCAAGGTGAAGCGGAAGATGGTCATGGAGAAGTACCGGGAGCTGATCGGCAGCCTCTATCGGTAGAGGTCCCCGACGAACGGATGGCGGGAACGTCGCGGGGCGGTCAGGCAGGCAGGCTGCAGGCCGTCTTCGTCGTCAGGCCCAGCGGCGGCGGATCTTGTAGCGGCGGAACCCCTTCACCGAAGGATCCTGGACCACCCCCAGGTACAGCTCCTGCACGTGAGGGTTCTCCCGCAGCAGGCCGGCGGG
>JBBIIQ010000005.1:1823-10199 GCA_037446405.1 Armatimonadota bacterium
ACCATGCGGCCGTTCTCCAGGACGTAGCCCCACTGCGCCAGCTCCAGCGCCATGCGCGCGTTCTGCTCCACCAGGAGGATGGCCGTGCCGGCGGCGTGCACCTCGCGGATGACGCGGAAGATCTCCGCCACCACCATCGGCGCCAGCCCCAGGGAGGGTTCGTCCAGCATGAGCAGCTTCGGCCGCATGAGCAGCGCCCGGGCGATGGCCAGCATCTGCTGCTCTCCCCCTGAAAGCGTCCCCGCCACCTGCCGCCGCCGCTCCCGCAGCACGGGGAAGAGGGCCTGCACCTGCTCCAGGTCGGCGCGCACCGCGGTCCCACGGCGCGTGTAGGCGCCCAGCGCCAGGTTCTCCTCCACGGTGAGCTCGGGGAAGATGCCGCGCCCCTCGGGAATGTAGGCGACGCCCAGGCGGGCCACGTCCTCCGGGTCCCAGCCGTTCACCCGCCGCCCCAGCACCCGCACCGTGCCCTTCTCCGGCTGGTCGGGGATGTAGCCCATGATGGTGCGCAGCAGCGTGGACTTGCCCGCGCCGTTGCTGCCCAGCACCGCCACGATCTGCCCCTCAGCCACGGCCAGGCTCACCCCGCGCAGCACCGTGAGGCGCCCGTAGTACCTGGTCTCGACGTTTTGCACCTGCAGCAGCGGGCTGCTCACGCCGTCGACGCCACCGCCTCCCCCAGGTAGGCGCGGATCACCTCCGGGTGGCGCTGTACCTCCGCCGGCGTCCCCTCGGCGATCTTCACCCCGTGGTCGAGCACCGTGACCCGCTGCGAGATGTCCATCACCAGGCGCAGGTCGTGCTCAACAACCACCACGGCGATCCCCCACTCCTCCTGGATGTCCTTGATCCGGAAGCTCAGGTCGCTCTTCTCCTCGGCGGTCATGCCGCTGCTGGGCTCGTCCAGCAGTAGCAGCGCCGGCTCCGTGGCCAGGGCCCGCGCGATCTCCACCAGGCGCTGCAGGCCCAAAGGGAGGTCGCCGACACGGCGGCCCCGCGCGCTCTGCAGGTCCAGGAAGTCCAGGATTTCCTCCGCGCGGCGGCGGTGCCGCACCTCCTCGCGCCGCCAGGGCGGCGCCGCCAGGGCGGCGGCGATGAACCCCGCCCGGAAGTGCAGGTGACGGCCCAGCAGGACGTTCTCCAGGACGGTGCTGCTGCGGAAGAGCTCGATGTTCTGAAAGGTGCGGCCGAGCCCCAGGCGGGCGATGGCGTCGGGCTTGAGGCCGATCAGGGAACGGCCGCGGAAGCGGATGGTGCCGCGGTCCGGGCGGTAGAGGCCGCCGATGCAGTTGAACAGCGTCGTCTTCCCCGCACCGTTGGGCCCGATGACGGAGACCAGCGTGCGGGGCTCGACGGTGAAATCGACCCCCGCCAGCGCCTGGATCCCGCCGAAGGCGATGGAGAGGTCGCTGACCTCAAGCAGTGGCGCCGCCGCAGACACCGCCCTAGTACTGCGTCGGGTACTCGATCCAGTCGGTGATCTTCACGTACTTCCCGCCGGAGGCCTTGACAATGTAGATGCGGTTCAGCCCCTGGCGCCGGTTGGGCCCGAAGGTGATGCCGCGGGAGACCTCCCCGTTCCAGTTGCGCAGGGACTCCAGCGCCGCCACCACCCGGTCCTTGGTCACGGTGGGCCCCGTGCGCCGCAGCGCCTCCACCAGCGGCTCGATAAAGGTCACGCCGGCCAGGGCGTTGTAGGGGCTGCGGGCCAGGGCGGGGTTGTAGCGGATGAGCGTGGCCAGCATCTGGTCCACCTTCGCGTCTCCCAGCCCGGGCAGCGGGAAGTAGGCGGTGGAGTAGACGTCGTTCCACGCCTCCCCCGCCAGGGTGAACATGATGGGGTCGCCCAGGGTGAACGTGGCCAGGAGGGTGGGCCGCCAGCCCAGCTTCGCCATCTCCCGGACGATCAGCGCCCCCTGCCCGGGCGTGGCTGCGATGAAGACGGTGTCGGCGCCGCTGCCGCGCAGCTTCACCGCCTGGGCGCTGACGTCCGTGTCCGTGACCTCGTAGGAGGCCTGCCCCACCAGCCTGACGCCCTTGGATGCCGCCACACCGTACTTCACCCCGCGCAGCAGCCCCAGCCCGTACTCGTCGTTCTGGTAGAAGACGGCGATCTTCTTCGTCCCCAGGTTCTCCGCCGCGTACTGCGTGAGGATGCGTCCCTCATTGTGGTAAGAGGGGTAGGTGACGAAGAGGTACTGCCGGTTGCGGTAGCCGGCCCAGATGTCGTTGGTCGTGGGGCTGATCCACAGGGTCTTGCTCGCGGTGATGTAGTCCCGCGCGGCGAAGGCATTGGCCGTGCCGATCATGCCCACGATGGCGAAGACCCCGTCCCGCTCCACCAGCTCCCGCGCGTTCAGGGCGCTGCGGGCCGGCAGGTAGGCGTCGTCCCGCAGGACCACCCGGAACTTCCGCCCGTGCACGCCGCCCCCGTCGTTGACCCACTTCACGAAGGCGTCGATACCCCCGCCGACTCCCGTCCCCCAGTAGGCGGCGGGGCCGGAGAGGGGGAGGGTGCTGCCGATAAGGATCTCGGTGGGCGTCACACCCCGTTCCTGCGCCGTCAGGGATGCGGGGAGCACCAGCCCGACCAGGAGCAGGACAGTTCCCAGTGTACGCACTCGGCTCATGGGGATCTCACCTTCCCTCTGAGGGTCTGGTCGCAACAGGGCACTGTACCGAAGGTGTTTCGCTATCGCCGGCCCGCCCCCTACCGGCCTGGGGGAGGCCCGGGACCTCCGGTCTCGGCCGGGCCGGGCGGCCTAGACCCGGCGCCGGTACTCCCGGCCCAGCAGCCCCTCCGGGCGCAGCATCAGGGTGAGGATGATGATGAGGAAGGCCAGGGTGGTCTTGAACTTGAAGGAGATGTACCCGGCAAAGAGGCTCTCCACCAGGCCGAGCAGCCAGCCGCCCAGCACGGCGCCGGGGAGGCTGTCCATGCCGCCGAGCACCGCCGCCGCAAACCCCTTGAGGAAGGGGTCCAGCATCATGAAGGGGGTGAGCAGGGTCACCGGGGCGGCCAGGATTCCGGCCGCCGCCCCCAGCGCGCCGGCCAGCCCCCAGGTGAGGGCGAAGATGCGCCGGGAGGGGATTCCCAGCGCCTGCGCCGCGGCCAGATCCTGGGCCACGGCGCGCATGGCCAGGCCGACGCGCGTGCGCTGCACCAGCAGGTAGAGGAGGAGCACCAGGACCAGGCCGGCAGCGGCGAGGCCCAGGCTGAGCTGGCTGACGACCACGCCGCCCAGACGGTAGACGCGCACGTCGGAAAGGGGGAAGGGGAAGACCTTGGTGTCCGCGCCCCAGAGGAGGACCACCAGGCCGTTGACGGTCAAGGCCAGGCCCAGCGTGACGACGATCCTCCCCAGGAGGGTGGCCTCCTTCACCGGCCGGATGATCACGAAGTAGAACGCCGCCCCCACCAGGGCGGCGACCAGCAGGCTGCCCGCCGCCGCCGGGAGGAAGGCCTGCCAGCGCACCTGCAGCGGTGCCGGGAGGAACCCGGGTGGCTGCAGCCGCAGCAGCAGGGTGAAGCCGACGAAGGCGGCCAGCGTGGCCAGGTCGCCGTGGGCGAAGTTCAACACCCGGGACGAGCGGTACAGCAGGACGATGCCCAGAGCGACCAGCCCATAGAGCGTCCCGGCGCTCAACCCTCCCACGATCAGCTGCGCCAGCTCCACCATCGGTCCGGCCTCCCGCTCACAATGGCCAGGTCTTGAAGTACAGCCGGATGCGCAGCCAGCGGCCATAGAGGCCGCGCGGCTCGGCGACCATCATCAGGATGATGGCGCTGCCGAAGATGACCGGAACCCATTCCCGGAGCAGGGTGAGCTGCTGCGGCAGCACGGTGAGCACTGCCGCGCCGATCACCGCGCCCGGAATGCTGCCCAGCCCGCCGATGACGATCATGGCGAAGTACAGGATGGACTCCACCAGGGTGAAGCTTTGCGGTTCCAGGTGGCGCAGCGCCTGGGCAAAGAGGGCGCCGGCAACCCCGGCGTAGAAGGCGCTGACGGCGAAGGCCAGGGTCTTGTAGCGCGTCAGGTTGACGCCGACAACCTCCGCGGCGATGTCGCTGTCGCGCAGGGCCACAAAGGCCCGCCCCACGTGGGAGCGCGTCAGGTTCACCGCGACCCAGATGAGGACGACGGCGCTGGCCGCGGCCAGGTAGTAGAGGCGCTGCTGCGCGCTCAGCCACGCCGGCCACTGCGCCAGCGGCGGCACGGGCAGGCCCATCCGCCCCCCGGAGAGCGCCTCCCAGTTGGTCAGCACCTGGTGCACGGCGATGCCAAACCCCAGGGTGGCGATGGTCAGGTAGGGGCCGGTGAGGCGCAGCGCCGGCAGGCCCACCAGGAAGCCAAACGCCGCCGCCACCAGGCCGGCGGCAGGCCAGGCCGCCCACCAGGGGGCGCCCAGCCGGCCCATCAGCAGCCCGGCGGTGTAGGCGCCGATGGCGACGAACCCGGCGTGCCCGAGGGAGATCTGCCCGGTGTAGCCGGTGAGCAGGTTCAGCCCCACGGCGATGATGGAGTTCACCGCCACCAGGATGGCGGTGAAGACCACATACCCGGGGGCGGCCCAGGGAAGGACGGCGAGCCCGCCCAGGGCAAGGACCAGTGCCAGCCAGGCGGGCGCGCCGCGCACCAGGGCCAGGTCCTCTTCGTACCGCTCCCGGAGGTCTCGCTGCATCGGGGGGCCGCACCCTCCGTTTCGGGGAGCCCCGGCCGTTTCCCTTGCCCGCCGTGCTATAGTTCTTACATGGATGGGGCCTCTGGGATTGCGCGGCCCAGAGGCCCGTTCGTCTCAGAGCGTCGACTAGGGAGGAGGATGCGGTGACGAACCGCCTCAAGGTGCTGGTGGGGGGCGTCCAGCTCCGGGACGGGGTGGGCACGGTGGTGGACCTGGTGGGGCGCATCGCCACGCGAGCGGGGCTGCACGTGCTGGCCAGCGAGCGGAACTACGCCTCCACCATCTACGGCGCGCACCAGTTCGACCCTCTGCTCATCTGCGAGGAACCGCCCCTCTCTCACGGCGATGACCAGGTGGACATCCTGGTGGCGCTGGAGTTCGACTCCAACCCCGACGCGCCGCAGCAGCCCAACCGCGATACCATCCTGCGGCATGGCGCACACCTGCGGGACGGCGGCGTGCTCCTCTACGATGCCTCCACGGGGACGGTGCCCACCGAGGCGCTGGAGGCCCGCGGCGTCCGCGTCTTCCCCCTGCCCGCGCGGCAGATCGCCCTGCGCGAGCTGAAGCGGGAAGTGGTAAAGAACATGGTGGTTGTCGGCGCACTCTTCCGCCTGCTGGAATTCGACATGGACCAGCGCTACCTGCGGGCGCTGCTGGAGGAGCGGTTCGCCCGCAAGGGGCAGGACCTGGTGGACCTCAACCTGCGGGCGGCGCTGCGCGGCCGGGCCGTCGTGGAGGAGGTGCTGCGGGAGCGCGGCTGGCCTGACGTCGGCTACCGGCTGGAGCCGCGGCCTGGCGGCGAGCCCATGCTCTTCCTCTCGGGGACCGACGCTTTGGGCATCGGGGCCATCCAGGCCGGCTGCCGCTTCTACGCCGGCTACCCCATCACCCCCGCCTCCCCGCTGCTGGAGTTCATGGACCGGCACCTTCCCGCCTACGGCGGCCGGTCGCTGCAGGGGCAGAACGAGCGGGAGTCGATCCGCGCCGCCCTGGGGGCCAGCCTGGCGGGTGCGCGGGCCATGGTGGGCAGCTCGGGCCCGGGCATCTCCCTGAAGGTGGAGGAGTTCGGCCTGGCCGGTGCGGCGGAGATTCCCATCGTCGTGGTGGACTCCCAGCGGGCGGGGCCGTCCACCGGCATGCCTACGAAGACGGAGCAGGCGGACCTGCGCATGGCCGTCGGGGCGGGCCACGGGGAGATCCCGCGCATCGTCCTGGCGCCATCGACGTTGGAGGAGTGCTACACGCTGATCACCGAGGCCTTCCACCTAGCCGACAAGTACCAGTGTCCGGTGTTCTTCCTCACCGACCTCACGCTGGCCGAGGTGCGCAAGAGCGTCCCCCAGCGTTTCTTCCAGGAGACGAAGCTCCGCATCGTGCGGGAGGGCGTGCTCACCGAGGAGGACCTGCGGCGCGACGGCTTCAGGCGCTTTCGCCTCACCGAGTCGGGCATCTCACCCCGGATCTTCCCCGGCACCCCGGGCGGGGTCTTCAAGGTGAGCGGCACCGAGCACGACGAGTTCGGCTTCGTCACCACCGACCCCCCCAAGCGCAAGGCGATGATGGACAAGCGGATGCGCAAGATGGAGACTTATCTGCGCGAGGACGCCCGGGGGCCGCAGGTCTACGGCGATCCGGCGGGGCGGCCGGCGCTGGTGGGCTGGGGGTCGACCAAGCCGGTGCTGCTGGAGGCGCAGGAGCGCCTGCGGGCTGAAGGGCTGGAGGTGGCGGTGGTGCAGATCACCCACCTCTGGCCCTTCCCCACCCACCTGGTCAAGCCAGTGCTGCAGGCGGCGACCATGCTGATCGTCTGCGAGCAGAACTACTCCGGGCAGCTGGCCGACCTGATCCAGGAGCGCTGCCTCCTGCCCACCCGCCGCATCCTCAAGTACAACGGGCGGGTGTTCTATGTCTCCGACATCGTCCGCGGCGTGCGCCAGATCGTGCGCCAGGGCATCACGGAGGTCCGCGTGGCCGAAGCGCTGCCCGTGGCCGTGGAAGCCCACGAGGGGGAGTGAGCCGTGAGCGTGCAGCCGGCTGCCCGCGCGTCCGCCAGCAAGGTCTGGGAGGAGAACGCCGTTCCCCGGCACCGCATCCAGTGGTGCCCCGGCTGCGGCGACTACGGGGTGCTCAACGCGCTGAAGCTGGCCTTCACCCGCCTGGAGCTGGTGCCGCACGAGGTCCTGCTCATCGGCGGGATCGGCTGCTCCGGGCAGATCCGTAACTACCTCAACGGCAACGGGTTCCACGGCACCCACGGCGGTCCGCTGGCCTACGCTGTGGGGGTGAAGATGGCCAACCCGGACCTGCGTGTGGTGGCGCTGGCCGGGGACGGGGACACCTTTGCCATCGGCGTGGAGAACTTCGTGCACACCTGCCGTCGCGACCCCCAGGTGACGCTCATCGTCATGGACAACGGGGTCTACGGGCTGACCACCGGCCAGCGCTCCCCCACCGGAGGGCTGGGGCAGGACTTTCCCGAGTTCTCCGAGGAGGAGCCGCCGCCCTTCAGCCCGCTGCGGCTGGCCCTGGCCGCCGGCGCCACCTTCATCGCCCAGTCCTTCTCCGGCGACCCCAAGCACGCCGCCGAGGTCTACGTGCAGGCCATGGAGCACCCGGGATTCGCCTTTGTCAACGACTTCTCCCCCTGCGTCACCTACAACAAGTTCAACACCTACGACTGGTTCCGGGAGCGCGTGCAACCCGTCCCCGCGGATCACGACCCCACCAGCCTGGAGGCGGCCTGGGAGCTGCTGGCCGACTTCCGCCGCCGCGGCCGCTCGCCGCTGGGCGTGATCTACCGCAGCCCGCGCAGGCGGAAGGCGCAGCGGCGTGTCCCCATGTGGCCCCAGGAGCTGGAGGGCATCGACCTGGAGCCCATGCTGCGCGCCTTTCGCTGACCGCGGGCCGGCCCTGTGCACCTGTGCGAGTGCAGGAGCTCTTTGACCTCTCCGGGCGAGTGGCCCTTGTCACCGGGGGGTCACGCGGCCTGGGCAAGGAGATCGCCGAGGGCCTGGGGGAGGCGGGCGCGTCGCTGGTGATTGCCGCGCGGCGGGAGGAGTGGCTCCGCCCTGCGGAGGAGGAGCTGCGCGCCGCGGGAGTGGACTGCCTGGGGGTGGTTTGCGACATCACGCAGCCCGAGCAGGTGCAGGCGTGCGTGAGCGCGGCCGTGGACCGCTTTGGCGCCATCGACGTCCTGGTGAACAACGCCGGGATCTCCTGGGGCGCGCCCGTGCTGGAGATGCCGCTGCCCAAGTGGCGTCAGGTCCTGGAGACGAACCTCACCGGGACCTTCCTGGTGACCCAGGCGGTGGGCCGGCTGATGATCGAGCGCCGCCGCGGCAAGATCATCAACATCGCCTCCCTGGCCGGGCTGCTGGGCGATCCGCCGGAGATCCTGGACGCCATCGGCTACAGCACGGCCAAAGGGGGGCTTGTCGCCTTCACCCGCGACCTGGCGGTGAAGTGGGCCCGGTACAACGTCTACGTCAATGCCATCGCCCCCGCCTTCTTCCCCACGCGGATGAGCCGGGCGGTTCTGCAGCGGGTGCAGCGGGAGGTGGAGGCGCAGACGCCGCTGGGCCGCATCGGCCGGCCGGGTGAGCTCAAAGGTGTGGCCGTCTTCCTGGCATCGGCGGCATCCGACTACATCACCGGCCAGGTGATCGTCGTCGACGGCGGCCGCAGCGC
>JBBIIQ010000005.1:10299-26300 GCA_037446405.1 Armatimonadota bacterium
CGGCATCCGACTACATCACCGGCCAGGTGATCGTCGTCGACGGCGGCCGCAGCGCCCTGTAGCGGACCCCCGCCGCGGCGGCCGCACTGCGCCGCGGGCCGCCCGATGTGACCTGGGCCGGCAGCGTACGCGGTTTACGCTGGGCGAAACCCTGTGCTATGGTGGGGATGCTTGCGGAAGGGTAGTGCCATAGAGAAGCCTGCTGCGCCGAATCCCAGGGTGGGAGCGGGGGAGTCCGTGGTGCTCCTGGGGCGAATCTCCGCCGCTGGGCGGAGGTAGGGCATCCTCTGAAGCCCGAGCCCGTCAGCTAACCCCGCAGGCGTTTCGGAGGAAGGGCAGCGCCGCGCGCTCTCCGGCCCGGTGGGTTCTTCCGGGCCGGTTGTCGTTGGCGGCGGCTCCTCGCCCCCCCGTCCCATGGGCAGCGCAGGGCGGTGGTGTCAGGACGGTACCGAGAAAGGGGGCGCGGGATGAGAGTGAGCAGGCTGGCCTCGCTGTGTCTGCTGGTCGTGCTTGCCGGCGCGGTGCCGGCGGCCTCCGCACCGGCCGTTGGGCTGACGTTCACCTCCACACAGCTCAACCCCGTCCACGAGCAGGAGTGGGCGCGCACCACCCTGCTCAAGGGGTTCGAGGACGAGACGGGAATCCGCGTGCGCTTCATCGGCGACCTGGCCGGCCCCTACATCGACCGTCTGGTGGCCGAGGCCCGGGCGGGGCGGGGTACGGTGGATGTCACCGGGACCCTGCACGGCGACTTCCCCCTGCTGGTGGCCGAGGGCGCGCTGCGCGACGTGGCGGATGTGCTGCGGCAGCTGGAGAGCCGCCGCGACCGTACCTTCATCCCCGACCTGGTGAAGGCCGGGCAGATCGGCGGCATGCAGGCCTTTATCCCCTGGATGCAGGCCACCTACCTGATCGCGGCGCACAAGCGGGCGCTGCCCTACTTCCCCGCCGGGCGGAACCCGCAGACCATGACCTATGAGGACCTGCTGCAGTGGGGGGAGAACATCAGGCAGGCCACCGGCGAGCGCCGCCTGGGCTTCCCCGCGGCTCCCGGCGGGCTGTACGGGCGGTTCCTCCACGGCTACATCTACCCCGCCTACACTGGTGCCCAGGTGAAGAAGTTCAAGTCGCCGGAGGCCGTGCAGATGTGGCAGTACCTGCGGCGGCTCTGGGGGGTGACCCACCCGTCGTCCTTCCTGTACACCTTCATGCACGAGCCGCTGCTGCGCGGCGAGGTCTGGGTGGCCTGGGACCACACCGCCCGCCTCCTGCCGGCCTTGCGGGAGCGGCCTGACGACTTCATCGTCCTGCCCTCCCCGGCCGGGCCGCGCGGTCGCTCCTTCCTGGCGGTCATCGCCGGGCTGGGCATTCCGCGGTACTCGCCCAACCCGGAGGCGGCGGCGCGGCTGATCGAGTACCTCACCCGGCCGCGCACGCAGGTCCTCACCCTGCAGGGCGTTGCCTTCTTCCCCACGGTGCGCGAGGCCGTGGGGGCGGTGCCCACGGGCGGGCTGAAGGTGATGGCGGACGGGGTCACCGCCCAGGCCACGGCGCGGGACGCCCGGACGGCGCTGCTGCCCATCGGGCTGGGTGCGCGCTCGGGAGAGTTCGTCCCCCTGTACGTGGACACGTTCACCCAGATCGCCGTCCAGGGGAAGAAGATCGAGGACGTCCTGGCGGCGCAGGCGCGCCGCCTGGAGGAGCTCTACCGGGCGATGAACGCCATCTGCCCGCCGCCCGACCCTCCGGAGCGGCCCTGCCGGCCGGAGTAGCCGATGCCGCAGCGTGAGCGCGGGGAGGCCATCCGGCCTCCCCGCGTCCAGCCATGACCGTCGCCGAGCGCAGGCTGGAGCGGCCCGGTCTCCCGCTCGTCCGCCTGCGCATCGACTGGCTGCCCTACCTGCTGCTGCTGCCCACCCTGATCTTCCTCTCGGCCTTCTTCGTCTACCCCATGCTGCAGGCGCTGGCCCTCAGCGTCCGCGGCCCGGACGGCGCCCTCACCTGGCGCTACTTCCAGGCCATGGTGGGGGACACGTACTTCAGCGGGGCGATCCGCAACAGCCTGCTGCTCACGGCCATCGTCATCCCGCTGCAGGTGGCCATCGCCTTGACGATCGCCCTGCTGGTGAACAGCCGCTTCCGCGGACACACCACCTTCCTCTACGTCGCCGCCATCCCCCTGGGCATCTCTGACCTGGCCGCCGGGTTGGTCTGGCTGTCCATCTTCACGGAGCGCGGCTACCTGAACATGCTGCTGCAGGGGCTGCACCTGGTGCCGCGGCCGCTCACCTTCCTCACGTTCGAGCGGCCGCTGCTGCTCTACGGCGCCATCGTGGCCACGGAGGTCTGGCGGGCGACGGCCATTGTCATGCTCATCCTGGTGGCGGGGCTGCAGCTGATCCCGCGGGACTTCTTCGAGACGGCGGAGGTCTTCGGCGCCACCGGCTGGCGGAAGCTGCGCTACGTGACGCTGCCGCTGCTGCGGCCCGTCCTGCAGACGGCGCTGATCATCCGCACCATCCTGGCGTTTCAGCTCTTCGCCACCGTGATCACCCTGGCCGGGCGCATCGTCCCGGTCCTGGCGGGGGAGGCGTACTTCCAGTACACCATCTACCGCAACCCGCACGTGGCCAGCGCCTACGCCGTGCTGATCATGGGGACATCCATGGCCGTCACCGTGCTCTACCTGCGCCTGCTGCGCACCCGGGAGGAGGAGGTCGCCCGGGCATGAGCCGGCCCGCGCGGCAGGCCCTCCTGGCGGTGACGGTGGCGCTGCTGGCCACCTGGGTCCTGCTGCCGCTGGTGCTCATCGCCCTGGCCAGCTTCACCCCGCGCTCGCAGCTCTACGCCTGGCCGCGGCCGCTGCTGCCGCAGCCGTGGTCGGCGGAGACCATGCGCTTCTTCTTCCAGGCGCAGGGGGTGCTGCCGTCCACGCTGAACAGCCTGCTGGTGGCCGCCCTGACCATCGGCCTGTCGGTGGCCATCGGGGCGCCGGCGGGCTACGCCCTCTCCCGCTTCCGCTTCCCCGGCCGGGAAGCCTTCCGCCTGGGGATCCTGGCCACGAAGATGTTTCCCGCCACCATCCTGGCGGTCCCCCTGGCGGTGGCCTTCATCCGCTGGGGGCTGTACGACACCCTGTGGGGCGTGGCCTTCGTGCACACGGCCCTGGCCCTGCCTTTCACCATCATCATCACCATGAGCGTCTTCCTGGGTGTGCCGCTGGAGCTGGAGGAAGCGGCCATGACCCTGGGCTGCAGCCGGCTGCAGGCCTTCCGCCGCGTGGCCCTGCCCATCGCCCTTCCGGGGCTGGCGGCGGCGGCCATCTTCACCTTCGTCCTCTCGTGGAACGAGGTCTTCGCCGCCACGATCCTCACCCTGCGCAACCGCACGCTCCCCGCTCTGGTGATGAACGCCGTGGGCGCTGCGGGAGCGCCGCTGGACTACCGCTTTGCCGCCGGGTTCTTCATGATCGTGCCCGCCCTGATCATCATCCTGCTGATCCGGCGGTACCTGCTGACGCTGTGGGGGGTCACCGTGCGCTGAGGGGGCGGCGCCAGGGAGGGAGCGGGAGAGCCCATGGCCACCATTGTGCTGCAGCGGGTGCGCAAGCAGTTCGGCAGGGTGATCGCCGTCGACGACGTCTCGCTGGAGATCGGCGACGGGGAGTTCGTGGTGCTGCTGGGGCCCAGCGGCTGCGGCAAGACCACGGTGCTGCGCTGCCTGGCCGGCCTGGAGCGGGTGGACGGCGGTCGCGTCTTCATCGGGGGGCGCGACGTCACCGACTGGCCCCCCGCCCGCCGGGAGATTGCCATGGTCTTCCAGAGCTACGCCGTCTTCCCTCACATGACCGTCTTCGACAACATCGCCTTCGGCCTGCGCATGCGCCGCCTTCCCGCCGCGGAGGTGCGGCAGCGGGTGGAGGAGGGAGCGGCCCTGCTGCAGATCGACCACCTGCTCGACCGTTACCCGGCGCAGCTCTCGGGCGGCCAGCGCCAGCGCGTGGCGGTGGCGCGGGCCATCGTCATGCGCCCCCAGGTCCTGCTCATGGACGAGCCGCTGTCCAACCTGGACGCACTGCTGCGGCTGCAGATGCGGGCCGAGCTGAAGCGCCTCCACGGCGAGGTGCGTTCCACGACGGTGTACGTGACCCACGACCAGGTGGAAGCCCTCAGCCTGGGGGAGCGGATCGCGGTGATGAAGGACGGCCGCATCGTGCAGTGTGATACCCCGGCCCGCGTCTACGACACCCCCGTCAACCAGTTCGTGGGGGGCTTCATCGGCAATCCACCCATGAACTTCCTGGAGGCGGTCCTGCGGCGGGAGGAGGGCCGGCAGGTGGTGGAGGTGGCCGGCGTCCGGATTCCGGGAAACGGTCCCGTCCCCGGGGACGCGTCCGGCACGGTCCTGCTGGGCATCCGCCCGGAGCACATCGCCGTCACCCTGGAGCCGGTGCCGGACGGCATCCCGGCGCGGGTCCTGGTCCTGGAACCGGTCGGCCCGCAGCAGCTGCTCACGGTGGAGGCGGGCGGCGCCGTGCTGAAGGTCACCACAGCCGTGGAGTTCCACGCCGCCAGGGGGTCGCGCGTCTGGCTACGCTTTGATCCGGCGCGCATCCGGCTGATGGACGCGCACAGCGGCCAGGCTCTCCCCTCCGGATGATCGCGTCGGACGCCGCGCTGGCCGCCGCAGCCGAGGCCGTCCTCCGGACGAACGACCTGGGGGACTACACCCGCCCCAGCCTGCGTCTCTACCCCCATCAGTGGAACTGGGACAGTGCCTTCGTCGCCATCGGGTGGGGGCACGTGGACTGGTCCCGCGCGACGCGCGAGGTGGAGAGCCTGCTGGCGGGGCAGTGGGTCACCGGCATGGTGCCCCACATCCGGTACAATCCCGCGGTGAGCGACTACGCCCCCGGCCCGGAGGTGTGGCCGGATGTGCCCGTGCGCCGTGCCGGCGAGCGCACCAGCGGCATCACCCAGCCTCCGGTGCTGCCCAGCGCCGTCTCGCTGCTGGGCCTGCTGCAGGCGGACGCGGACGCCAGGCTGGCCTGGTGGCGGCGGGTCTACGAGCCGCTACGCGCCGCTGTCCGCTTCTTTCCCGAGCGGCGGACGACGGCCGGGTCGCCGCTCATCGTCGTCCTCCACCCCTGGGAGAGCGGGCTGGACAACAGCCCCCGCTGGGATCACGTGGTGGGCCTTGGCCTCAGGCCGTCGCGACCCTACCGGCGCACCGACACCACGGTGGTGCAGGAGGCGGAGCGGCCGACGGCGGCCGACTACGACCTGTACATGTACCTGGTGGAGGTCATCGCCGAGGGGCGCTACGAGCTCCCGGCGGTGCTGGCGCAGTCCCCCTTCGCCGTCTACGACGCGCTGTTCAACGCCCTCTGGTATCAGGCGGCTACCGACCTCAACGGCATCGCGGCGGCGCTGGACGAGCCGCCGCCCGTACCGCCGGCGGAGCTGGACGCCTTCCGGGACGCCTACCGGCGGACGCTCTGGAGTGAGGAGGCGCAGCTCTTCCGCGACTACGACCTGCAGCGGGGAGCGCAGATCCCCGTGGACACGGTGGCGGGCCTCGTCGCCATCTCCGCCGGACTCGTCGACGCCGACCGGGCCGCTGCCATGGTCGCCCGCTACCGCATGCGCAGCGCCGGATGCCGCCTCCTCCCCTCCACGCCCCCCGACCAGCACGGCTTCCACCCCGCGCGCTACTGGCGCGGCCCGGTCTGGGTGAACATCAACTGGCTGCTGCTGCGGGGGCTGGAACGGCTGGGCCTGCGGGAGGAGGCGCGGGAGCTGGCGGAGGAGACGCTGGATCTCGTGCGCGCGGCGGGGTTCTGCGAGTACTTCCACGCCTACACCGGAGAGGGAAGAGGCGGGCGGGACTTTTCCTGGACGGCGGCGCTGGTCCTCGACCTGCTCCACCGTCCGGTGGTCTGAGCCCGCCTCTTCTACCGCTTCGCGCCTTTCTCCCGGTGCTGCAGGGGCTCGGACGACCGTTCCAGGTCCGGAGGGCGCAGGGAGAAGGTCCAGACCAGCGGAACCTGCTGCGGAGGGTGGCAGGCGCGGTCGTCGCACGCCTGGAAGGCCAGCGTCCCCCGGATCTCCAGGGTGCCACCGGCGTCGTAGACCGGCTGCAGCTCGAAGCGGTTCCCCAGCGCCACGTCAACGCTGATCCGCACCGGGCTGGCGTAGACGGCCACCGTCTCTCCCAGGATCGGGATGTGCAGGACCGCCCCAGGAGGGTAGCGCACGTCGCGGACCTGCAGGTAGGGCCGGGGTTCCAGCATCAGCGCTACACCCCGGTACCCGGCGACTCCCGGAGCGTAGACGTGCACCCCCGGCCGGGGCTGCAGGTCAGCGAACAGCGTCACCAGGTTGCCGGGGCAGAGGGAGGTTTCCGTGGCCGCGGTCAGGACGTCCAGGTAGGGGAGCTGCTGGGCCCGGCGCGGCGGCGGAAGCGGTGGGGTCCTGCCCAGGCGCAACAGCAGCGTGGAGACCGGCAGGCGGTGGATGTAGTGTTCCTCCATGATCTTGTGCAGCACGACTCCCCGCCCGTCCACCAGAAAGGTGGCCGGGTGGGGGATCCCGTAGTCCCGGCTGGTCGGGTCGATCTCCTCGTTGAGGAGGCCGAAGCGGCGGATGATGCGGGAGTCCGGATCGGCCAGCAGGGGAAAGGTGATGCCGCGGCGCTCGGCAAACTCGCGGAGGATCTCGACGGAATCGTAGCTGATGGCGCATACCCCCCAGCCCTGTGCCGCCAGCCGCTGCCTGTTGCGCTCCAGCTCGACGAGCTGGCCTTTGCAGTACGGTCACCAGTCGGCGCTGCGGATGAAGACGACCAGCGCCCCGGACGGACCGCGGATGGTCTCAAAGGTCTGCCGGCGGCCGAACTGGTCGGGTGCCTCGAACGGCGGAATGGGCGCGCCGATCCGGGGCCCGCGGTCCGCCGGGTGGGGGGCCTCAGCCATCGTCCGACACCGCCGGCGGGCCGTCAGGCATCGGGGGTCTGGGCCAGCTCCTCCGCCAGCGCCTCTGCCAGCGGGGCCACCGTCTCCGCGTCGAAGCGGAAGCGCGCCCCAGCGGTGGTGAACAGCTCCGGGAGCGGCCGGGTGCCGCCCAGGGCGAGGGCTGCGCGGTAACGGGCCACGGCGTCCCGGTAGTCCGTCCGCGAGCGCAGCCAGACCTGCAGCGCGCCGAGCTGGGCGATGCCGTATTCGATGTAGTACAGAGGGTGGAGGAAGATGTGCAGCTGGCGGTGCCACTGGTAGCCCAGGGCTTCCTCGTAGCCGCTCCAGTCCACCCCACGGTGAAAGCGGGTGTAGGTGGCCACCCACGCGGACCGCCGCTGCTCCGGAGTGTGCGCCGGGTGGGCGTAGAGCCAGTGCTGGAAGGCGTCGACGGTGGCGATCCAGGGGAGGAGGCGGACGATCCCCTCCAGCCGCTCGCGGTAGGCGCGGCGGCAATCCTCCGCCTGCGGGTAGAAGACCTCCAGGTGTGGCGCAGAGAGCAGTTCCATGCCCATCGATGCTACTTCTGCAAACTCCAGCGGAGGGTCCCGGTATTCCAGCAGCGGCTCCTCCCGCGCGGCGATGGAGTTGAGCGCGTGGCCGGCCTCGTGCAGCAGGGTGCGCACGTCCCGGTCCAGTCCCACCGCGTTCATGAAGATGAACGGCCAGCGCCGTTCCGTCAGCTCGCTCTGGTACCCCCCGGGCGCCTTGCCCTTGCGGCTCTCCAGGTCCAGGAGCGCCTCCTCCCGCATGAAGCGGAAGTGCTCGCCCAGCTCCGGGTCGACCCGGCGGACCACCTCCTCGGCACGGGCGACCAGATCGTCCGCCCCGGCGAAGGGCCGCAGCGCCGGCCGGCCCAGCGGGTCGACGTCCAGGTCCCAGGGGCGGAGGCTTGCTACACCCAGCAGGCGCTGCCGCTGGCGGAGGAGTTGCTCCATCAGGGGGACGAAGTGCGCCTCCACCGCCTCGTGGAAGCGGATGCAGTCCTGCGGCGTGTAGTCGAAGCGCTCGTAGCGGCGGAAGAGGTAGTCCACGTAGGAGGCGAAGCCCGCGTTGCCGGCGATCTGCAGCCGCACGGCGCGCAACTGGTCGAAGAGCTCCTCCAGGGTGTCCCTGTCCTGCAGGCGGCGCTGGGTGACCAGCTCCCAGGCTTCCTGCCGCGTGGCCCGCTCCGGGTCCTCCAGGAAGACGGCCATCTGCGGCAGGGTGCGCTCCTCGCCGCGAAAGACCACGGTCATCGCCCCGCTGATCTTCTGGTACGTGGTGCGCAGCTCGCTCTCCCTCACTTCCAGCGGGATGTTCTCGTCGCGGTAGAGGCTGAAGCGGTTCTCGATGCGCCGGTCCAGGAGGCGATAGCGCGCGGGCAGCCCCGTGCGGTGCGGGTTGTGCAGGTAGGCCTCGTCCAGGCGGTGCCCCAGCATCTTCACCCTGGGTTCCACCTCCTGCACGAACGCGAGGAAGGCCCGCTCACGGTCCGGGTCGTCGGTCTGGGAGGTCATGGCGATGTAGCGCCGGTTGCGCTCCTCCCAGACCGCCGCCGCCAGCTCGCTGACGTCCTCCAGCCACTGCTGCAGCGCCTGCGGCGAGTGGGGCTGGCGCGCCAGCAGGGCCTCGCCCAGCGGCTCGATCTCCTCCCAGCGGCCCATGTCGGCCGTGGCGGGGACGAAACGGCGCGGGAAGGCCTTGCGTGGGTCGGTGGTGATCCTCATGGTGCCTCCCTTGGTTGGGGGACGGCTACAGGGGATACCGCCCCGCCTCCACAGCGCGGTCGGCAATCGTCCGCTGCAACGCCACGGTGTTCAGCGGCGTGTAGCGCAGCAGCCGCCGCAGCCCGGCGAGGACCGTGCGCAGGTCCTCGCCCTCCGCGGAGGCGGCCAGCACCTGGCGGGCCAGCCCGTCCAGTCGGGGCAGAGCCTCCTGCACGTAGCCCCGGGCCAGCAGGGCGTGCAGAGTCTCCTCCCCCGCGGCGGCCTGCGCTGCGCGCAGGGCCGCGCTCTCCATGGCAAAGATCTCGGCTACCATATCGGCCAGCCAGGCCAGAATTTCCTGCTGCTCCTCGATACCCGTGGCGTGTTTCTGCAGGGCGACCCCGGCGGCAAAGAGCGCCGCCTTCTTCGCCAGCGCCACCTGCTGCCGCTCCGTGGCCAGGGGCCCGCTGCGTTGCCCTTCGCCGGGGGTCAGGGGGGCGAGCAGCTCCTCCGCGGCCGCGCGCGCCGCCTGCACCAGCGGGAGCTGCCCGCGCTGCGCCCGTCGCAGCAGCATGCCGGTGATGACCATGCGGTTGATCTCGTTGGTCCCCTCGAAGAGGCGGTTGATCCGGGCGTCGCGGTAGGCACGCGCCGCGGGGTACTCCTCGATGAAGCCGTAGCCGCCGAAGACCTGGACCGTCTCGTCCACGACGAAGTCCAGAACCTCGGAGGCGAAGACCTTGTTGATGGAGCACTCGACGGCGTATTCCTCCAGCGCGGCCATCACGGCTTTGCTGTCGGCACCTTCGCCCCCCAGCGCCGCATCCACCAGCCCGCCGGTACGGTAGATCATGGACTCAGCGGCGTAGAGGCGCATGGCCATCTGCGCCAGTTTCTGCTTGATCAGGCCGAAGCTGCTGATCGGCCGGCCGAACTGGCGCCGCTCCCGGGCGTAGAGGACCGCCTCGCGAAATGCCGCCCGCGCCGCCCCCAGGCAGCCGGCGGCCAGTTTGAAGCGGCCCATGTTCAGGATATTCATGGCGATCTTGAAGCCCTGCCCCACCTCGCCCAGCAGGTTCTCCGCAGGCACCCGGGCGTTGTCGAAGAGGAGGGCGGCGGTAGAGGAGCCCTTGATCCCCATCTTGTGCTCCTCCGGGCCGATGCTCAGCCCCGGGGTGGACCGCTCCACGATGAACGCGGTGTGCTGCTCGCCGTCTACCTTGGCGAAGGTGATGAACAGGTCGGCGAAGGCGGCGTTGGTGATGAACTGCTTGCTCCCGTTGAGGAGGTAGACGCTGCCGTCGGGCGTGCGCACGGCGCTGGTGCGGATGGCCATGGCGTCCGACCCGGCGGTGGGCTCGGTCAGGGCGTAGGCGCCGATCAGCTCCCCCCGGGCCATCCGCGGCAGGAAGCGCCGCCTCTGGTCCTCGTTGCCGAAGAAGACGATGGGCAACATGCCGATGCCCACGTGCGCGCCCACCGAGACGGCGAAGGAGGACGCCGGCCCCAGGGCATCGGCGATCACCAGGGAGGTGATCTTGTCCAGCGCCAGCCCGCCGTAGGCCTCGGGGACTTCCGTCCCCAGAAAGCCCAGCTCCCCCAGTTCGCGCAGCAGCCGCCGCGTCAGCTCCCAGTCTTTGCCTTCCAGCGCCGCCGTCTGCGGCAGAACCTGGCGCTCCAGGAATTCCGTGATGGAGCGCGCTGTCAGGCGGTGCTCCTCGCTTAACCGCTCAGGAGTGAAGACCGCCGTCGGATCACCCTCCGTCAGGAGGAACCCGCCGCCGCGCGTGGTCAGTGCCGTCTGCGTCTCCATGTGGCCTCCCCCGCCTCCCTCTGTTCCCGCTGGCACCGACGCTGCGGCCCGGGAGGGGCGGAATTCCCGCTCCTCTACGGCCGTTCGAAGATCCCCGCCGCGCCCATCCCGCCACCGATACACATGGTCACCAGGCCGTAGCGCGCCTGGCGGCGCTGCATCTCGTAGAGCAGGGTGGTCGTCATGCGCGCACCCGTGGCACCCAGGGGGTGGCCCAGGGCGATGGCGCCGCCGTTGACGTTGAGGCGCTCCTCGTCCAGCTCCAGGGCCCGCACCACCGCCAGCGCCTGGGCGGCGAAGGCCTCGTTGAGTTCGATCAGGTCCAGGTCCTCGAGCCGCAGCCCCGCCTGGCGCAGCGCCTTGGGGATGGCCTCCACCGGACCGATGCCCATGATCTCCGGCGGCACCCCGGCAGCGGCGAAGGCGCGGAAGATACCCAGGGGCTTCAGGCCCAACCGCTCTGCCACCTCCGGCGCCGTCACCACCACGGCGGCGGCTCCGTCGCTGGTCTGGGAGGCGTTGCCTGCCGTGATCACCCCTTCCCTGGCGAAGACGGGAGGCAGGGCGGCCAGCTTCTCCAGCGAGGTGTCGGTGCGCACGCCCTCGTCCACGGCAAAGGTGACCTGTCGCTTTCGCGGCCGCCCGTTCTCCTCCTCCCAGCGCGTCACCTCCAGCGGCAGGATCTCATCTGCGAACCTGCCGGCGGCGATGGCGGCGGCGGCGCGCTGGTGGCTGCGCAGGCTGAACCGGTCTTGCTCCTCGCGGCTGATGTGGAAGCGCTTGGCCACCAGCTCGGCGGTCAGGCCCATGGAGATGAAGACCTCCGGCCACGCTGCGGTCAGGGCGGGATTGGGGGCGTACTTGTTGCCGCTCATGGGCACCAGGGACATGGACTCCACGCCGCCGCCCACGGCCACGTCTACCTGTCCGCTCATCACCTGGTAGGCGGCGATGGCGATGGCCTGCAGCCCCGACGAGCAGAAGCGGTTGATGGTCTGCCCGCAGGTGGTCACGGGCAGCCCCGCCCGCAGGGCGGCCACCCGCGCCACGTTCATCCCCTGCTCCGCCTCGGGGAAGGCGCACCCCAGGACGACGTCCTCCACCTGCTCCCCGCGCAGGCCGGGGACGCGCTGCACCGCCTCGCGGATGACCGCGGCGGCCAGCTCGTCGGGGCGGGTGTCCTTCAGCGTCCCCCGCGGGGCCTTGCCCACGGCCGTGCGCACTGCCGAGACGATCATCGCCTCCCGCATCCTCGTGGCTCCTTTGGCCCAGACTCCCCGCGCTCCCTGACCCGGCCTCCCCGCGCCGCAGCGTCAGTTGCGCAGCGGCTTCCCCGTCTGCAGGAAGTGGCGGATGCGCTCCTGCGTCCGCGCCTCCCCCAGCAGGCTGAGGAAGGCCTCCCGCTCCAGGTCCAGCAGGTACTCCTCCGAGACCCAGGTCCCCTCAGGGACGTCCCCGCCGCTCATGACATGGGCCAGCTTTCCCGCCACCACCTCATCATACGCGGTGATGTGTCCCCCGGTCTTCAGGTTATATAGCAGGGAGCGCAGCGCCGCCTTCCCCCGCTCCCCCAGCACGCGGATGCGGGGCGGCAGCGGCGGCCGGTAGCCCGCCCGCACCAAGGCCAGGGCGGCGTCCTTGGCGTCCTGGATCAGGCGGTCGGTGTTCATGGAGATGCCGTCAGCCTCACGGAGCAAGCCCAGCCGTTGCGCCTCCAGGGCGGAGCGGGCCACCTTGGCCAGCGCCACCGTCTCGAACGCCCAGCGCAGGAGCGGCAGGGCGTCTGCCGTCACCTCGGGGGGGATGCGTCCCATGGCCCGCTTGGTCATCTCCATGCTGCCCCCGCCCGCCGGGATCAGCCCCATCCCGGTCTCCACCAGCCCCATGTAGGTCTCCGCCGCCGCCTGCACCCGCGGCGCCGCCAGGCAGATCTCCGCCCCCCCGGCCAGCGTCCGCCCCGCCGGCGCCGCCACCACGGGCCGACGGGCGTAGCGCAGCCGCTGGTTCAGTTGCTGGAACTGGCGGACGGCCAGGTCCAGGTCCTCCCAGTTCCTCTCCTGCGCCTCCAGCAGCAGGAGCATCAGGTTGGCTCCGGCGGAGAAGTCGCGGGCCTGGTTGCCGATGACCAGCGCGTCGAAGTCCTGCTCCAGCCGCTCCAGCGCCGCCTGCAGGGTGCGCAGCGTCCCCTCCCCGATGATGTTCATCTTGGTGTGGAACTCCACGCAGGCCACGCCGTCCCCCAGGTCGATCAGCGTGGCGTCGGGTGTGGCCAGCACCGCCTTCCCCGCCCGTCTCAGCTCGGCCAGGAGGAGCACTCCCGGCCGGGGCGGCACCGGCCGGTAGGCCGCGGTGGTGAAGTCGAAGTAGAGCAGGCGGGCGTCATCGCGGCGGTAGAAGCTGCCGCCTCCCTGCTGCAGGACCTGCGCCACCAGCGGCGGCGGCGTGATCCCCTCGCCCTCCAGCCGCTTGGCCAGCTCCGGCACGCCCAGCAGGTCCCAGGTCTCGAAGGGCCCGAACTCCCAGTTGAAGCCCCAGCGCACCGCCCGGTCCACGTTGACCACGTCGTCGGAGATCTCGGGGATGCGCCGCGCCGCGTATACCAGGACGTCGCGCAGCAGCGCCCAGAGGAACTGCCCGCCGCGGTCCTTGGCCGAGGTGGCCTGGCGCAGGCGGGCGCCGGGATCCTGCAGCGTCATCACCGTCTCCACCCAGGGGAAGGACGCCTTCCGCCGCGGCCGGTACGCCATGGTGGCCAGGTCCAGGACCTGGATCTCGCCGTCGACGCGCCGGTAGAAGCCGCCGCCGCTCTTCTCCCCCACCCAGCCGCGGCGTACCATCTCCTGCAGCGGCGCCGGCGGGCGGAAGACCTCGCGGGCCTCGTCGTGGGCCAGGCTGGCGTAGGCGTGCTCGGCCACGGCCAGGGCCACGTCCAGGCCGGCCAGGTCCAGCAGGCGGAAGGTGGCGGTGCGCGGCCGCCCCAGCAGCGGCCCGGTCAGCTCGTCCACCTCCTCCACCGTCAGGCCGAACTCGGCCATCAGCTGCACCGTGCGCAGGAAGCCATAGGTGCCCAGGCGGTTGGCGATGAAGTTGGGCGTGTCCTTGCACCGGACGACCCCCTTGCCCAGCAGGCAATCGGCCCACTCGGCGACGCTGGCGAGGACGGCGGCGTCGGTCTGCGGGGTGGGGATGATCTCCAGCAGCTTCATGTAGCGGGGCGGGTTGAAGAAGTGCGTGCCGAGGAAGAAGCGGCGGAATTCGGCCGGCGCCTCCTCGGCGATGCGGCTGATGGGCAGGCCCGAGGTGTTGGTGCTGACGACGGTGCCCGGGCGCCACAGCGGCTGCAGGCGGGCCAGCAGCGCCTGCTTGGCCGGAAGATCTTCGATGATCGCCTCGATGATCCAGTCGGCTTCCGCGGCCCGGGGCAGGTCACGCTCCAGGTTGCCGGGTGTGATCAGCCGGTCCAGCTCGGGGAGGAAGAGCGGCGCCGGTTCGATGCGGCGCAGGCTCTGGTGGGCCTTGTGCGCCAGATCCTCCAGGTCCAGCATGACGGTGGGGATGCCGGCATTGGCCAGGTGGGCGGCGATGGCCCGCCCCATCACCCCCGCACCCAGGACGGCGGCGCGGCGCGGCGCGCGCAGGAGTTGCCCTTTCGCTGTGGTCTGCATGGCGGTTTCAGTCTAACGCGCTTCGCGGCCGCAGCGTAAGCACCCCCTCCGCCGCCGCCGCGATGGCCCGGCGCGAGTAGAGCAGGGGGATGTGCTCACCGCGCGCCCACAGCGCCGTCAGGTCGCGGTAGTGGCGGTGGAAGGGGAGGCCGCTCTGGCCGGTGGTGTGGATGATGCGGGCCGTCTCCCAGTTGCCCGCGTCGACCAGCAGGCGCATGGAGGGGACGACGACCTGGCGGTAGGGCCTCTCGGGGTCGTATGGAGCCACGTTCACGGTGAAGGTGTCGCCGCCGGTGGGAGGAGCGGGCCCGTTGAACACCGGCGCCAGTGCGCGCACCCGCCCCAGGGGGTGCTCCAGGGCCAGGGTGTGTACCCGTCCCCAGCGCCACCTGCTGCGGTCGGGGCCAAGGCGGCGCTCCAGGTCCCGCACCGTGCGGCGCAGGGCCTCCTCGATGGTCCGGTCCCGCCCCTCGCGCCACCAGGGGTCGTCCGGCTGTTCGCTGAGCTGGAGCAGGCGCAGCACCGCCGCCTGCGTGCGCAGGTAGCGGCGGAAGAGCTGCGCGCCCAGGGTGTCCTCGAAGAGGGTGCGCAGCAGTTCCAGCAGGAGCCCCTCGTAGAGGAGGGCGGCGCGGCTGTCGGCGGAGAGACGGCCGTCCCAGCGCGTGATCTCGGCGAACAGCGCGGCCAGGTCCGGATCGCCGATCCGCACCTCCTGCCAGGCGGTGACGAACCGCTGCGCCAGCGGGGAGGTCTGGTCCAGCTGGATGCGGGCCATCCGTTCCAGGTCCAGCCGCGGTTCGGCTTCCAGGAGCGAGGTGATGCGCAGGGCGCGTACGCCGATGTCGTACGCCGTGCCCAGGAGGTATGGGTAGGGCGGCGGGGCGACGCGGTTGTTGGCGGTGACGATGACACCCCGCGGGGGGTTGAAGACGGCGGGGAGCTCCTCGGGGGGAAGGAAGCCCTGCCACTCGTACTCGCCGCTCCACCCCGGCACCGGCAGGCGCCCGTCGTGGCCCGCCGCCCGCCGGGGCACGCGCCCCGGCATGAGGTAGCCGATGTTGCCCGCGCGGTCGGCGTAGACGAAGTTCTGGGCCGGGGCGGACCAGTGTCGCAGCGCGGCGCGGAACTCCTCCCAGGAGGACGCCCGGTTGACTTCCAGCACGGCGGCGAAGAGCCGGTCCGGCTCCAGGGCCACCCAGCGCAGGGCCGCGAAGCCCTTCAGCCCCTCGACGACGGGATTGAGGATGGGCCCGTGGCGGGTGAGGCGGACCTCGATCGTCTCCACGTCCCGCCGCCCCCTGACCTTGATCTCTTCGCGTATGACCCGCGCCCGCTCCCAGCGGCCGCGGAAGAGGTAGAGGGTGGGGTCGCGGGGGTGGAACCGCTCCAGGTAGAGGTCCTGGGTGTCCTCCATGGCATTAGTCAGGCCCCAGGCGATGTGCTGGTTGTGCCCGATGATGATCCCCGGGACCCCGGGGAAGGCCACCCCGATGACGTCGTACGGCCCCCCGGCCAGGTGGTTGATGTGCCAGATGGAGGGCATCTGCGCGTCCAGGTGCGGGTCGTTGGCCAGCAGCGCCCCGCCGCTGGTGGAGCGGGCCGGAGCGACGACCCAGCTGTTGCTGCCGGCGACGGGGAGCCCGGCGAGAAGGGAGGCAAGGGGGAAGCCGGGAAGAAGCCGGGGTTCCTGGTGCAGGCGGCGAGCCGGGGCTGTCACTGCGGGTCTCGCTGCGCCTGCAGGTACCGCTGCCGCGGGCCGCGCGCGCGCCGTCGCGTGGCGGGCGGGGCGACCGGCCTGCCCGAGAATCGCCGGCGCCCCCGGG
>JBBIIQ010000006.1:0-21434 GCA_037446405.1 Armatimonadota bacterium
GGCAGAGGCCATGCAGGTGGCAGGGTCCAAGACTGGGTGATCGGGGGGGAAGACGTATGCGCAAGGCAGCGCTCGCAGCAGTCCTGACGGTCGCGCTGGCCGCCACCCTCACCTCCACCGTGCGGCTGCCGGCAGCGACCCCACAACTGTCCTTCTTCGTCATCGCGCACACCGGCCCGGGCGACCCCTTCTGGGCGGTGGTGAACAAGGGCGTGACCGACGCGGGGAAGATGCTGGGGGTGCGGGCCGTCTTTCAGGGGCCGCCACAGCGGGACATCCCCGCCCAGGTGAACATGGCCCGGGCGGCCATCAACGCCCGGGCGGCCGGCATCGCCATCTCGGTGAGCGACCCGCCGGCCATCGGCCAGGTGATCCGGGAGGCCCGGGGGAAGGGCATCCCTGTCGTGGCCATCAACGTCAAGGAGCCGGCCGACTACAAAGGCGAGCCCATCCCCTACATGGCCTACATCGGCATGGATGAGTACGAGGCGGGCAAGAACGTCGCCCGCTACCTCCTGCCCAAGGTCCCCCAGGGGGCCAAGGTGCTGATTGCCATGCACGAGCCCGGACACGTGGGCCTGGAGGCTCGCGCCCGCGGGATCCGCGAGGTGCTGACGGCGGAGCGGGGCGCCAAGGTGGAGACCCTGGACACGACCCAGGACCCGACCAAGTCACTGGCCACCATGCGCGCCTTCCTCAAGACCAACCCCGACACCAAGGCCCTCTTCACCCTGGGGCCGCTGGGGGCCATCCCCGCCATCAAGATGATCCGCGAGGACAAGCTGGCGGGGAAGATCGCCATGGCCTCCTTCGACCTGGACGCCACCACCATCCAGGCTATTAAGGAGGGGCTGGTGGAGGCCACGGTGGACCAGCAGCAGTACCTGCAGGGGTTCATCTCGGTGGTGCAGCTCTACCTGTACGCGAAGTACAGGCTGCAGCCCACCGACTACAACACCGGCCGGGGCCTGGTGACCAAGGAGACCGCGGCCACGGTGGAGACGCTGGTCAAGCAGGGGTACCGGTGATCTGCGCGGGGGCGGAGGCGTCTCGCCCCGCCCCCGCGCTGGGCGGTGGTTGAGGAACGTGGGCGGAAAGACGGTCTCTGCCGAAGCGGAAGCCAGAGTCGTGGAGACGGTCCCGGTGCCTGCTCCGGGAGGATGGCGCCAGTTCCTGGCCATGCGAGAACTGGGCGTCCTCATCGCCCTGGGCGTCCTCGTGGCGCTGTTCAGCCTGCTCCAGCCTGCCTTCCTCACCCTGGACACCTTCGGGGACATCCTCACCCAGGCTGCCGAGCTGGGCGTGGCCGCCGTGGGGGTCACCTTCCTGATGATCGCCGGGGAGTTCGATCTCTCAGTGGGCTCTAACTTCGCCTTCGCCGGCGTGCTCCTCGCCCTGCTGGTGACGCAGCTGGCCGTCCCCCCGCTCCTGGCGGTCCCCGCGGCCCTGGGAGCCGCCGCCTTCATCGGGCTGCTCAACGGGGCCATCACCCTGGCCACGCGCATCCCCTCTTTCATCACCACGCTGGGGACCATGATGATGTGGCGCGGCCTGGCCCTGGCCGTCACCGGCGGCTGGCCCATCAGCATCCTCACCGCCTCCACCCTCCTGGACGTGCTGGGGGGCAAGGCGGTCTACGGCACCCTGCGCATCTCGGCCATCTGGCTGCTGCTGGTCACGGCCATCTTCTGGCTGCTGCTTGGGAAGACGGCCTACGGGAACTGGGTCTTCGCCACCGGGGGCAAGCGCGAGGCCGCCCGCGCCCTGGGCGTGCCGGTGGCCCGCGTCAAGCTGCTGAACTTCACCCTGGCTGGGGTGCTGGCCGGCGCGGCCGGATTCATGCAGTTCGGCCGGATGAGCTCCATGTCCCCCGTGTGGGGGGACGCCCTGGCCCTGGAGGCCATCGCCGCCGCCGTGATCGGCGGGACCTCCCTGATGGGCGGGTCGGGGACGATCCTGGGGACGATCCTGGGGGCGATTACCATGGCGGCGATCCGCGTGGGCCTGGTCATGGTGGGCGCGCCCTCCTACTGGTACACCGCCTTTCTCGGCGTGGTCATCGTGCTGGCCGTGATCCTCAACGTGAAGCTGGAGGCCACCTTCGCATGGCGGCGGTAGCGCGGCCGGCTGCGGCGTTGCTGGAGGCGCGCGGCATCAGCAAGGCCTTCGGCAAGGTGCAGGCGCTGCTGGGCGTGGACTTCCACGTAGGCTACCAGGAGGTCGTGGGCCTGGTGGGGGACAACGGCGCGGGGAAGTCCACACTGATCAAGATCATCACCGGGGTCTATCCGCCCGACGCCGGGGAGCTGGTCTTCGAGGGGCGGCCGGTGCGCCTGCGCTCGCCCAAGGAGGCGCGGGCGCTGGGCATCGAGACCGTCTACCAGGACCTGGCGCTGGTGGAGCAGATGAGCATCGCCCGCAACTTCTTCCTGGGGAGCGAGCCGACCCGCCGCGTCGGCCCCCTCCGCCTGCTGGATGGGACGGCGATGCACCGCACCACCGAGCAGGTGCTGCGGGAGATCGGGATCACCACGCTGCGCTCGGCGTCGCAGGACGTGGGCGTCCTCTCCGGCGGGGAGCGGCAGGCCATCGCCATCGGCCGCACCATGCACTTCGGGGCGAAGCTGATCATCCTGGACGAGCCCACCTCGGCGCTCTCCATCAAGGAGACGCGCAAGGTCCTGGACTACATCGCTGAGGCCAAGCGGCGCGGCCTGTCCGTCATCTTCATCACGCACAACCTCTACCACGTCTATCCCGTCTCTGACCGCATCGTCGTCCTGGACCACGGGCGCAAGGTGGGAGACTTCGTCCGGGAGGCGGTGTCCGTCGACGACCTGGTGGGCCTGATCACGCTGCAGCGGGAGGCGGCCCGTGGGCGCCCCTGACCTCTGCCCCTGCCTGGACGCCCTCTTCCCCGGGGAGCCGGTGGAGCGAGCCCTGCAGCGGCTGGCGGCGCTGGGCTTCCGCCGCTTCGAGTTCTGGGACTGGCGCGCCCGCGACCTGGACGCGCTGGCGGCTGCGGCCGCTTCCAGCGGGCTGTCCGCGGTCGCCTTCAGCGGCAACACCTTCGAGGAGCCGCTGGTGGCCCCCGAAACTCACGGGCGGGTCCTGGCGCACTTGCGCCAGTCGCTGCAGGCGGCACAGCGGCTGGGCGTCCGGCTGTTGGTGGTGCACGTGGGGTACACCCGCCCCGCGGCCAGCCGCCAGGCCCAGTGGGAGGCGGCGCTGCAGGGGCTGCGGGCGGCGGGGGAACTGGCCGCGGCGGCGGGGGTAACGCTGGCGCTGGAGCCGCTCAACTCCCGCGTCGACCACCCGGGGTACTTCCTGGACAGCCTGCCCGAGGCGCTGCGGATGCTGGCCGAGGTCGACCACCCGTCGGTGCGCCTCCTGCTGGACGTCTACCACATGCGGGTGATGCACGACGACCTGCTGCAGCGCCTGCCGCAGGCGCTGCCGCTCGTGGCGCACGTGCACGTCGCCGACGTCCCGGGGCGCGGGGAGCCGGGCAGCGGGACGATTCCCTGGAGGGAGGTGATGGATGCGCTGCGGGAGGGCGGCTACGAGGGCGCCATCGGCCTGGAGTGCTGGCCCACCGGCCCGGTGGAGGCGGCGCTGCAGTGCAGCATCGAGGCGCTGGCGCGCCGGACGGCCCCCCTGCGCCAGGAGCCCACATCACCGTAAAGGGAGGTGGTAGGGGGTACTGCAGGCATTTCCCGATGGGGGTGGTTGCGGATGTATCGTCTGGCACTGGCACTGCTGGTCGTGATGGCGTTACTGCTCCCGGTTTCCGCGTTGAACGCGCAGGGGCTCCCGGCGAAGCCGGCCAAGCTGACCATGGCCGTCGTCGCCGGAGGCGAGACCAAAGGCCTGAAGGCCATCCTCCCCATGTGGGAGAAAGAAAAAGGATTCAAGGTCGAGCTGGTCGAGTTTCCCTATCCCACGCTCTACGAGAAGCTGGTGACGGCCTTCCAGGCCAACGCCGCCACCTACGACCTGTTGATCGCCGACGACCCCTGGATGCCCAAGTTCGGGTCGGAGGGCTGGCTGACGCCGCTGGACAGCGAGTTCGGCTACAAGCGCGACGCCGACATCTTCCCCGTCGTCTACGACCTGGGGACCTGGCCGCCGCCGCGCGGGCCCGTCCCGCCCACGGAACGGGGGAAAGCGCGCCACCTCTACGCCATCACCCTGGTGGGCAACGTGGAGTTCTTCATGTACCGGAAGGACCTGGTCTCCGAGCCGAAGACCTGGAACGACGTCATCGCCAACGCCAAGAAGGTGCACGACCCGAACAAGCCCTTCTACGGCTTCGTCATCCGCGGAGCCAAGGGGAACCCGGTGATCTCGGAATTCACGCCGGTGCTGCTCTCCTTCGGCGCGCGGATCTTCGACGACAACTGGAAAGTGGTGCTGAACTCCAAGGCCGCCGTTGACGCGCTGCGCTTCTTCACCAAGGACCTGAAGCAGTATGCGCCTCCCGGCGTGGTCAACTATGATGCCGCGGAGCGCGCGCGGGAGGTGGCCACCGGACGGGCGGCGCAGGGCTTCATCTGGCCGGCGGAGATCACGGACATCGTGGAAAACCCCGCGGTCTCCAAGGTGGTGGGCAAGATGGGCTACACCCTGGCTCCGGCCGGGCCCGGCGGGAAGCGCGGCCCGCTCATGGGCAACTGGCTGTTGGCCATCCCCAAGGCGGCGAAGAACAAGCGCTGGGCCTACGAGTTCATCCTCTGGGCCACCAGCGCCAGGGTGCAGAAGCCGTACACCCTGGGCGGCGGGATTCCCTTCCGCAAGTCGGTCCTCACCGACGCGACGCTGAACAAGCAGTTTCGCTTTCTCAAGGCGATGGCGGATTCCCTGGCGGCGCCGGCGGAATGGCGGCCGCGCACGCAGGAGTGGTTTGCCGTAGAGGCCATCCTGGGCACCCACGTGAACGCGGCGCTGGCCGGCCTGGAGACCCCGGAGGACGCCATCGCCAAGGCCGCCGCAGAGATCGAGAAGCAGATGCGGGAGGCTGGCTATTACAAGTAGCAACGGCGGGAGGCGGGCAGCCGCCCGCCTCCCACACTGCTTATGAGCGAGGCCCTCCTGGCAGAGCAGCGGGCCGCCCACCGGGTGACGACGGCCACCCGCCTGCGCCGCGCTACCCCCTACCTGCTCGTGCTGCCACCCATCGTGCTGCTGCTCGGGCTGGTGGTCTACCCCATGGTGTACAACGTCAACCTCAGCGTGCACAGCTACCGCAGCGGGGCGTTTGTCGGGCTGCACAACTTCCTCCGCGTCTTCGACGACGCGCTCTTCCTGGCCTCGCTGCGGGCCACCGGGGTGTACATGCTCCTGGCGGTGGGCATCGAGGTGCTGCTGGGTCTGGGTCTGGCCCTCTTCATGCACCGCAGCGTCAGCAGCGCCGCCATGCGCACCCTGGTCTACGTGCTGATGATCCTGCCCATGGTCACACCCCCGGTGGCCGCGGGCGTCATCGCCCGCCTCATGTACACGCCCAACTACGGCGTGCTCAACCGCCTGCTGCGGCTGGGCGGCGTGATTTCCCGAGATATCGAGTGGCTCTCCACCGGCCCCACGGCCATGTTCTCCGTCCTCAGTGTGGACATCTGGCAGTGGACGCCCTTTGTCTTCCTGGTCACCTTTGCCGGCCTGCAGGCCGTCCCCCAGGATGTCCTGGAGGCGGCGAAGTCGGACGGCGCCGGCAGCTGGAACCTCTTCCGCTACATCGAGTTCCCCTACCTCCGCTCGCTGCTGCTGCTGGTGCTGGTCTTCCGCGGCACCGACACCCTGCGCGTCTTCGACCACGTCCTGGTGCTCACCGGCGGCGGGCCCGGCAGCAGCACTGAGTTTCTCAGCATCTATCTCTACCGCGTGGCCTTCAAGTTCTTCGACCTCAGCTACGCGGCGGCCATCTCGCTGTACGTGCTGCTGGCGGCGTCGGTGGTCTTCACGCTCCTGCAGCGGCTGCTGGCCACGGAGGCCGTGATGTGAAGACGGGGCGCCTCCTGGCCTACGGGCTGCTGGGGCTGGTTGTCGTCGTCTACCTCTTTCCGTTCTACTGGATGCTGGTGACGGCGCTGAAGTCGCTGGCCGACCTCTATCGCTATCCGCCCACGCTGGTGCCCAGCCCGCCCACGGTGCAGCCGTTCGTCTCCGTGCTGGTGAAGCGCGGCTACCTGCACCTGATCTGGAACAGCGTGGTCGTGTCGCTGACGGCCGTGGTGGCGGGCATCGTCCTCAGCCTGCTCATCACCTACCCGCTGACGCGGATGCAGGTCTCGTCGCGGTTCCGCCGCGGTCTGCTGGCGTGGATCCTCAGCCTGCGCTTCCTCCCACCCATCGTGGCCGTCGTCCCCTTCTTCGCCATCATCCGGGGGCTGGGGCTGTACGACACGCGCACCGCCCTGGTCCTGCTGTACACGGTGTTCAGCCTGCCGTTCAGCGTGTGGATGGTCAAGGGCTTTCTCAGCGAGATCCCCGCGGAGCTGGAGGAGGCGGCGATGGTGGATGGTGCCACCCGGCTGGTGGCCTTCTTCCGCGTCCTCCTGCCGCAGCTGGCCCCCGCGCTGCTGGCCACCGGTGTGATCACCTTCGCCCTGATGTGGAGCGAGTTCATGTTTGCCTTCATCCTCACGGCCACCCCGCGGGCGCAGACCTTCTCCATCGGCGTGGCCAGCCTGGTGACCCAGTTCGAGATCATCTGGAACGACATGGCGGCCGTGGGGGTGATTTCCGCGGTCATCCCCATCGCCCTGCTCCTGGCCGCCCGGCGCTATGTGGTCCAGGCGCTGACGTTCGGCGTGGTGCGGGAGAAGTCGTAGAAGGCGAGGGGACCATGGTCACTCGGGAGCGGTACGGGCTGAACGGCGCCACGACGGGGACGGCGGACCTGCTCACGGACCTGCGCGTGGCCCAGGAGGCCGGCTTCGCCGCGCTGGAGCTGCGGGACGTCAAGGTGGCTGACTATCTGCGGCAGGGGGGGACGCTGCCGCAGCTGCGCGCCGCCTTTGCCCGGGCCGGGGTGGCGCCGCTCAGCCTGAACGCCCTGGAGCGCGCCACGCTGGCCTCCGGGGAGGAGTGGGCGGAGGTGCAGCAGCGCTGCCGCACCCTCTGCCAGTGGGCGCAGGCGCTGGCCTGTCCCTACGTGGTGGCGGTGCCGAGCCCCTGGACGGACGCCTCCGACGTCCGGCGCATCCGGGAGCAGACGGCGGAGGCGCTGGCGGCGCTGGCGGGGATTGCCCGCTCCTTCGGTGTGCGCCTGGGCTTCGAGTTCCTCGGCTTCGGCAGCTGCTCGGTGAGCACGCTGGAGGCGGCCCGGGCCGTCATCGCGCAGGTCGCCGATCCCGCCGTCGGCCTGGTCATCGATGCCTTCCACTTCTACGTGGGGGGCTCCGCCTGGAGCAGCCTGGACGGTCTGGACCCGCGCTCCCTGTTCATCGTCCACCTGGACGACGCGGAGGACCGGCCGCGGGAAGCCCTGAGCGACGCCCACCGCCTCCTGCCTGGCGAGGGGGTCATTCCCCTGGAGCGGCTGGTGCGCCGGCTGGAGGCGCTGGGCTACGACGGGGTTTACTCGGTGGAGCTGTTCCGCCCGGAGTACTGGGCGTGGGAGCCGCTGCGGCTGGCGCGAGAGGCGCGGGCCAGTCTGGAGGCCCTGTTCACCAGGGTGGAGGAGGGAGAGGGATGAGCGTGCGCGTGGGAATCCTCGGGGCCGGGTTCATCGGGCGGGTGCACGCCCTGAACCTGCGCCGCGATCCGCGGGTGCAGCTGGTGGGCGTCGCCGACGTGGTGCCGCGGGCGGCGCAGCGGCTGGCCGCCGAGGTGGAGACGGAGGCCCTGGGCTCGCTGGCCGACCTGCTGGACCGCGGCGTCGACGCCGTCTACGTCTGCACGCCCAACGTGCAGCACGTGGAACCGGTGGTGCAGGCGCTGCGCGCCGGGGTGCACGTCTTCTCGGAGAAGCCCATGGCCACCTCGTTGCGCGGCGCCTGGGAGATCCGCCAGGCCGCCGGACGCTCCCGGGGCGTCTACCAGCTGGGCTTCAACCGCCGCTTCGCCCGCGTCTACCGCTTCCTCAAGGGGCTGATCGCTGAGGGGCGGCTGGTTCCGCTGCTGGCCCAGATGAAGCACAACCGCGGCGAGCTGCAGCAGCCTCCCTGGACCGGCGATCCCGCCACAACCGGCGGCTACCTCTACGAGACGCCGGTGCACCTGTTCGACATGGGCCGCTTCCTCTTCGGCGAGGTGAGTGAGGTCAGCGGGGTGGCCCGCCAGAGCGTGTACAATGAACTTGATGGGTTCGTGATGCTGTTTCGCTTCGCCTCCGGGGTGGCGGCCAGTGTCACCTCCGTCGCCCACACCTCCTGGTTCTTCCCGTACGAGCGCGTCGAGGTGTACGGGCCGCACCAGACGGCCGTGACGGAGGAACTGGAGCGCGCCTGGTTCAGCCCGGAGGCACGCGGGCAGGTGGAGGCCATCGACTGCTTCCAGATGCCCTTCGAGGACAAGTGGGGCTACGTGGAGGAGGACCGCCGCTTCATCGACGCGGCGCTGGGCGAGGCCCCGCCGGCGGTGACCGCCGAGGACGGCTACCGGGCCACGGAGCTGGTGGAGGCCGTCTACCAGGCCGCGCGCACGGGAGCAGCGGTGCCCCTGCCCCTGCCGCAGCCGCAGTGAGCAGGCCATGAGCGTCCCCCCCGGGCCCTACCGCCTCGTCGTGGCCGACATCGACGGGACCCTGGTGACCTCCCGCCGCAGGATCACCGCGCATGTACGCCGCGCCGTGCGCGAGGCGCAGCGACGCGGCGTACGGGTCTGCCTGGCCACCGGGCGTACCTGGCGCTCCGCCCGCCGTTACTTCCAGGCGCTGGGCGCCGACCCACCGGCCATCCTCTACAACGGCGGTCTGATCTACGACTTCACCCGCGACCGGGTCATCTACCGCCGCCCCATGTCCCTGCGCCAGGCGCAGCGGGTGATCCGCGCCCTGGACGCTTTTCCCGACCTGGCGGCGCACTACTACGTGGACGAGGGGATCTACGTGCGCTGGCACACCCCCCTGGTCCTGGCCACGGCGCGGCAGGACCACATCTTGCCGCAGGCGGTGGGCGACTTCCGGCGCCTGCGCGGGCAGCCCATGAAGTTCCGCATCCTCGGGCCGCGGCCCCGCTTGGCGGCGCTGGCGCGGCGGGTGCGCCGCGCGGGCGGTCCGGGGACCCTGGTCTTCTCCGGGCCCACCTCCCTGGAGGTCCTCCCCCCGGGAGCCTCCAAGGGTGCCGCCCTGCGCCGCGTGGCCCGTCTGCTGCGGGTGCCGCTGCGCCAGGTGCTGGCGGTGGGGGATGAGCTCAACGACCTGAGCATGCTCCAGGTGGCCGGCTGCGGCGTGGCCATGGGCAGCGCCCCCCGGGAGCTGCGCCGCGTCGCCGACTACATCGCGCCCAGCAGCGACGAGGACGGCCTGGCGGAGGTGATCCATCGATTCGTTCTCAGGGAACACGGGGATGATCGGCCCGGAGCAATGGAGCCGGGCATTCGACGGAGAGGGAGGGGAGCATGATGCGCGGGATGTGGATCGGATGGCTGGTGGTCGCGCTCCTGGCGGGAGTGGTTCCCACGGTGACCGCCCAGCAGCAGAAGATCGTCGTCTACTCTGCGCTGCCCGACCTGGAGACCTCGCTGATCCACCGGGAGTTCACCCGGCGCACGGGCATCCCGGTGGAGGCGCTTAGCGTCGCTGCAGCCGGGACACTGCAGGCGCGCATTCGCGCGGAGAAGGACCGGCCGCGGGCGGACATCTTCGTTGGGGGGTCCCGTGACTTCCACATCCCCCTGGCGCGAGAGGGGCTGCTGGTGAAGTACCGTTCGCCGGTGGCTGCGGAGGCCAAGATCAGCCCGGCCTACCTCGACCCTGACGGCTACTGGCACGGCTGGTACTTGGGCGCTCTGTCCATCATCATCAACACCGAGCGGTGGGACCGGGAGCTGGCGCCCCGCGGCGTACGCAAGCCGGCGACCTGGGACGACCTGACACGGCCGGAGTTCAAGGGGCACTTCGTCATGCCCAGTCCGGTGACCACCGGCGGCGGCTACATCTTCGTTGCCGCCCAGATCTTCCGGCTGGGGGAGGATCGCGCCTGGACATTCCTCAAGGCCCTCAACGCCAACGCCTCCCAGTACACGCCCACCGCTCCCGGGACCATCACGCTCCTGGAGCGGGGAGAGGCGATCGTGGCCATGATGTGGGCCCATGAGGCCATCGGCGCCAGAATCCTCCGGGCTGCCCCCCTGGAGGTGATCGTCCCGCCGGATACCGGCTTCGAAGTCGGTGCGGTGTCCATCATCAGGGGCGGGCCCAACCCGGAGGGAGCCAGGGCCTACGTGGACTTCTTGATGACGCGGACCCCTCAGGACATCAACGCGCGGTACGGTTTCCGCTATCCGGTCCGGGCCGACGTGGGCGTCCCGGCCGGGGCCACGCCCTTCGAGCAGCTGAAGTTTGTGAAGTACGACCTGGAATGGGCGATTCAGAACCAGGCGCGGC
Organism: Armatimonadota bacterium; assembly: GCA_037446405.1. Classification (GTDB taxonomy): domain Bacteria; phylum Sysuimicrobiota; class Sysuimicrobiia; order Sysuimicrobiales; family Humicultoraceae; genus Humicultor. The sequence goes on from JBBIIQ010000006.1 coordinate 10,550, forward strand.
TTCGCGAGCGCTGGACCAGGGAGATCGGTCGCTGAACCGTCCAGCGAAGCTCCAGGTGATGCCCGGGGGCCCGACCCGCCACCGCTGCGGTCGGCCCCCGGGGAGGCGGTGAGGTCAGCGGTGGCCGTCCTCCGCTGGGGGGAGGTGCGCCGGCACGCGGCGGATCCCGGCCTCGCCCTCACCTTTCTTGGGGCGGTGGGGATCCTCGTCCTCTTCGTCCTCTATCCGGCCTTCCGCGTGCTCCTCTACCCCTCGCTGCGGGACTACCTGGCTCTCCCCCAGAGCCTGCGCTGGATGCAGGCCGCGCGGAACAGCCTGGCGATGATGCTCCTCTCCACCCTCTCCGCGACCTTCGTCGGCCTGCTCTTCGCCTTCGCCATCACCCGTCCCGATGTGCCCGGGCGGCGGTTCTTCCGCAGCATCGCCATGCTGCCGCTCTTCGCCCCACCGTTCATGGTGGCCTTCGCCTACATCCTGATGTTTGGCCGGTTGGGGTTGATCACCCACACCCTGCTGGGGATGACCGCCAACATCTTTGGCTGGCATGGCCTGTGGATGGTGCAGACGGTGGCCTTCTTCCCCCTGGCCATGCTCATCATCACCGGGGTCCTGGAGGCGGCGAACCCCAGCCTGGAGCACGCCGCGCGGAACCTGGGAGCCGACGAGTGGTCCGTGCTGCGCACCATCACCCTGGCGCTGGCCCGGCCGGGGATCGCTGGCGCCATGCTGGTGGTGGCCATCTCCGTCCTGGCGGACTTCGGCAACGCCGTGGTCATCGCCGGGGGGTTCCCGCTCCTGGCGACGGAGGCGTGGTTTCGCATGGAGGGCATGGGCGATCTGAGAGGGGCCGCCCTGGTGGTGGCCATGTTGCTGGTCCCCACCGTGGCCCTCTTTCTTCTGGAGCGGTACTGGGTCAGCCGGCGGGTGTACACCACGGTGACAGGCCGCGGATCGCGCATCGAGCGGCCGCCGACACCACCCCTGCTCAAGTGGGTGGTGGTGGCCCTCTGCGCCCTGGTCAGCGTGCTCATCCTCCTCGTCTACTTCGGGGTGGTGGCGGGCGCGTTCACCTCGGTCTGGGGGCGCGACTGGTCTCTCACCCTGAGTCACTGGCGCCTGGCCCAGGACCGCATCTGGACCCTGTGGTCGAGCGTGAAGATCGGGGCCATCGCCGGGGTGATGACGGGGGTGGTGGGCGTGGTCGTGGCCTTCCTCACCTCGCGGAACCTCCCCCTGCGCAACTTTCTGGACTTCCTCGCGGTCTTGCCCGGGGCTCTGCCGGGAGTCTTCGTCGGGGTGGGGTTCGTCCTGGCCTTCAACACCACGCCGCTGGGAGGGACCCTGTGGATCCTGGCCACCGCGCTGGCCTTCTGGCACCTGCCCATGGGGTACCAGGCTGCGGCGGCACGGCTCAAGCAGATCGAGCGGTCCATCGAAGAGGCCGCGGTGAACCTGGGAGCCAGCGGGCTGCGGGTGCTGTGGGACGTCTATGTGCCGCTGCTCTTCCGGGCTCTGGTTGAGGCCTTTGCCGTCTCCTTCATCCGCGCCGTGACCAACGTGAGCATCGTCATCTTCCTCATCTCGCCGGGGCAGGTGGTGGCCACGTTCGTCATCCTCAACATGATCCAGAACAACATCTGGGGGGCTGCGGGCGCGTTGACGACCATGCTGTTGCTGCTGACCTTCATCTCCATCGGGCTGACCTGGCTGCTGGTGGGACGGGTGGTGCGTACGTCGGCGGTGGCGGGATGAGTGAGGAGCGAGGAGCAGCCGTGGCCGATCGCCCGGCGCACATCAGGCTACGGCACGTGACCAAGCGGTTCGGCGATGCCCTGGCGGTCGATGACGTCTCCCTCGACGTCGCCGAGGGGAGTTTCACCACGCTGCTCGGCCCGTCGGGGTGCGGCAAGACCACGACGCTGCGCATGGTGGCGGGCTTCCACCGTCCCGATGCCGGTGACATCTTCCTGCGGGACGTGCGGGTCACCGACATCCCGCCGCACCGGCGCAACACGGCCATGGTCTTCCAGGAGTACGCCCTCTTCCCGCACATGACCGTGGCGGAGAACGTGGGCTACGGGCTGCGCATGCGCCGCGTGCCTGGCCCGGAGGCGCGGCGGCGCGTGGCCCAGGCTCTGGAGCTGGTGGGCCTGAGCGGGCAGGAGCGGAAGTTCCCGCACCAGCTCTCCGGGGGGCAGCAGCAGCGGGTGGCCCTGGCCCGGGCGCTGATCGTCGAGCCGGAGGTGCTGCTGCTGGACGAACCCCTCTCCAACCTGGATGCCAAGCTGCGCGTCCGCGTGCGCACCGAGATCCGGCAGCTGCAGCAGCGGCTGGGGAAGACCACCCTGTACGTGACCCACGACCAGGAGGAGGCGCTGGCCATCTCCGACCAGATCGCGGTGATGCACAACGGGCGTATCCTCCAGGTGGGCAGCCCCGCGGAGATCTACTTCCACCCGGCCAACCGCTTCGTCGCCGACTTCGTCGGCCTGGCCAACTTCATCGAGGGGGAGGTGGTGGATGCGCACCACGTGCACGTCAACGGCCTGGTGGTCACCGTGGCCCGGCCCATCGCCAGAGCGGGGCGGGTGACGCTGGTGGTGCGGCCGGAGATGGTCCGCCTGCTCCCCGCAGCGGCCGTGGAGCAGCCGGCGCTGCGCGGCCGCATCGCCGCCACGGCCTTCCTGGGGAGCCTGACCCGCTACTGGGTGACCGCCGACGGGAACGAGTGGGTGGTGGACGTGCCGGCACCGGGGCACGAGACGCTGCACGGGGAGGTGGCGCTGCTGCTGCCCAGCGAGCGCATTCACGTCCTGACGGAGTGAGGGGAGGAGACATGGGCAAATGGGAGCTTCCGCCGAAAGGCGGCCACATGGACAAGCGCACCGGCATCTACCTGCAGACCATGACCATGCGTGACGTGGAGGAGCGGCTGAAGCACAACGACGTGCTCATCGTCCCCCTGGGGTCCACCGAGGCCCACGGGCCCAACGCCCCGCTGGGGGAGGACATCTTCCTGGTGACGCGCATGGCCGAGGCGGTGGCGGAGCGGACGGGCTGCACCGTCTCCGAGCCGCTGTGGTTCGGCTCGCACCCCTACCACCACATGGGGATGCCGGGCACGGTGATCATCCCCGAGGACGTCTTCACCGCCTTCGTCCGCGCCATGATCGCCGGCTTCTGGAACATGGGATTCCGCAAGCAGATCCTGCTCAACGGCCACGGGCACGAGTACGTCATCCCCACGGCCATCCACCAGTTCGCCAAGCGCTACCGCGTGCCGGCCTTGATCATCAACCTGAACTGGTACCACGCCGTGCCGGACCACTTCACACTCAAGGAGGAGGGCGGGCCCTACGAGACGCCCTTCATCCACGCCGACGAGGTGGAGACCTCCTGGTGCCTGGCGCTGTTCCCGGAACTGATGAAGCAGGAGTGGGCGGTGGACAACACCCCCTTCGGCTTCCTCCCCGAGGGGCACGTGGACAAGGCGGGGAACCTGCTGCGCCGGCCGATCCACTGGTACGAGCACGCCGGGGCCGGGCCCATCGAGGTGAAGGCCTACCCGGAGGGGGTGGTGGGTAGGCCCTCGCTGGCGGCGGCGGAGAAGGCGCTGCCCGGCGTGGAGGCGCTGCTGGACTACCTGGAGAAGCTGGTCACCGACATCCTGCAGGCCTTCCCCCCGGGCCAGCTGCCGCCCATCGACCTGGTCACGGAGCGCGACCGGGAGGAGCTGGAGGCCGTGCTCAAGGGGCCGGCCAGGGGCGGGAAGAGCATCTACACCCTGGCCTACCCGCCGTGATGCCGCTGGCCCTGGTGGTCTCCCTGGAAGCCACCGCCTTCGACGCCGTGGCCATGCAGGACGGCTGGGCGGCACTCGAACGGGTGGCGGCTCTGGGCTACGATGGAGTTGAGCTGGCCATCCGCGACCCGGGGGAGGTGGAAGGGGCACGGCTGGCTGACCGCTGCGCGCATCTCGCCCTGCCGGTGGTGGCGCTGGGCACGGGGCAGGCCTACCTGCGCGAGGGGCTGGCTCTGGCCGCGGCCGAGGAAGGCGTTCGTCGCGCGGCCGGGGAACGGCTGCTGCAGCACGTGCGCCTGGCATCTGTCCTCAACGCCGTTCCCGGTGCGCCGCCCGCGGGGGTGCAGGTGATCGTGGGGCTGATCCGGGGCCGGGCCGGCGAGGCGAAGATCCAGGCGGAACGGCGGCTGCAGGAGGGGCTGCGTCCGGTGCTGGAGGCTGCGGCGGAGGCGGGGGTGGGAGTGGTGCTGGAGCCGGTGAACCGCTACGAGAGTGACTGGCTGAACACGCTGGAGGAGACCACGGCGCTGATCGAGCGCATCGGGCACCCCCGCCTGGGCCTGCTGGCGGACACCTTCCACATGAACATCGAGGAGACGTCCATCGAGGAGAGCCTGCGCAGCTCAGCCCGCCACCTGCGCCACGTGCACGTGGCCGACAGCAACCGCCGCCCCCCGGGGCTGGGGCACTTGAATTTCCGGCGGATTCTCCAGGTGCTGCGGGAGGTGGGCTACGACGGCTACCTCTCGGCAGAGACCCTCCCGTACCCTGATGCCGAGGGGGCGGCGAGGGAGACGGTGACCTACCTGCGATCGCTGCAGGCAGAACTGAGTGAAGGGAGGAGGATCTCATGAGGAAGGTCTTTGGTCTGCTGCTGGCACTGCTGCTGGCCTCCCTCGGGGCCGCCAGCGCCGCACCGGCCGGCAAGGTGACCGTCCTGTGCAGCCCAAACCCGGCCTGGTGCGATGCCGTGCGCGAGGAGTTCCCCAAAGCCACCGGCATCACCGTGGACTTTGTCCGGCTGAGCTCAGGCGAGGCCCTGGCCCGGCTGCGGGCCGAGGCGCAGAACCCGTCCTTTGATGTGTGGTTCGGTGGGACCGGCGACCCGCACATCGTGGCCAACGAGACCGGCCTCACCGAGTTCTACAAGCCCAAGGCGTGGGATGACCTGCGTCCCGAGTTCCGCGAGGCGGTTGCCGGCAAGTACATCCCTCTCTATGCCGGCATCCTGGGGTGGGCGTTGAACGAGCGGCTGCTGAAGGAGAAGGGCCTGCCCGTGCCGCGGACGTGGCGCGACCTGGCCGACCCGCGGTACCGGGGGCTCATCGCCTATCCCAACCCGAACACCTCCGGGACCGGATACACCATGCTGGCCACCATGGTCCAGATCTACGGCGAGCGGGAGGCGTTCGAGCTGTTGAAGCGGATTCACCGCAACGTCGCCGAGTACACGCGCAGCGGGGCGGCGCCCGGTCAGCTGGCCGGCCGCGGGGAGGTGGCCATCGGGATCACCTTCATCCACGATGCCGTCGACCAGGTGCTGAAGGGGTTCCCCATCACCTACAACGCGGCGGCGGATGGTACCGGCTACGAGATCGGCGGTCTCAGTCTGGTCAAGGCGACCCGGAACCGGGCCAACGCCATCGCCTTCATCGACTGGGCGCTGACCCCGGACGCGCAGAAGCTGGCGGCCGAGCGGGGGCAGTCCTACCAGATCCCGTCCAACACCAAGACCCCGATCCCGCGCGTCGCGCCGCGGTTTCAGGACTTCAAGGTGATCAAGTACGACTTCCTAAAGTACGGCAGCCAGGCCGTGCGGGACGGTCTGGTGAAGAAGTGGACGACCGAAGTCTTCCCGCTGCCGAAGTAGGGTGATGTCGGTGGCCGGCGCGCAGCAGGCGCGCCGGCCACCAACCCCGCGGAGGGACCATGGCCCGCGTTCTTGTTCTGCCGGCGCTGCGCCGTCCGGTCAACGGCACCCTGGTGGCCTGGGGGGCGCTGACCTTCCTGGGCGCGCTTTTGCTGCCCTGGGCGCGGGAAGGCCGCGAGCTGTTCGTCTACCTGCCCGAGACCACAGGGGCGGCCCTGCTCGCGCGCACCCCCCTGCTGGCGGTGAGCATGGGCCTGGCGCTGGCCGCCGCGGTCATCGGCCTCCTCCCCTGGCCCGACGCGGTGCGGGGCCGGGCGGCCGTGGCGGTCGGTGCGGCGGGCGCGATGCTCTCCACCGGGTACCTGCTGACAGCGGCTCGGCCCTTCAGCGCGGGGGCCTTGGTCAGCATCCTGGGCTTCCTGGCCGTGCTGGGGGTGGGGATGGCCCTCTCGGGACTTCTGCGCACCGACGCCTTCATCGCCGCCAGCATCCTCTGGGTGGCCCTCTTTGTCCTGGTCTTCATCCTCTTCCCCCTGTGGTCGGTGCTCAAGGCCGCCGTGTACGTCAAGGGGCACCTCACGCTGGCCGTCGTGGCGCAGACCGTCCGCTCCCCGAACTTCCTGCTGATCGACAACCCGGCCACGCCGCGCAACGAGCTGGCGGTGGCGCTGGCGGCCGGTCTGGCGGCGGCTGTGCTGGCGGCGGCGGTCCTGGGGCGCGTCGGGCGGTGGTGGCGGCGGCTCCTCCTGGCGGGGGGGAGCGGGCTGGGCGTCTTCGCCCTGGCGGCTCTCTACCTTGGCTTTGGCGCCGTGCGCAACAGCATCCTGCTGGCGGTCGTGGTGGGGGTGATCGCCACCGCCCTGGGGTTCCTCCTCGCCCTCCTCGGCGAACGCTCGCAGCTGTGGACGCGCCGCCTCCTGGGGCCGTTCTCCATCCTGCCGATCATCACGCCGCCCTTCGTCCTCGGCCTGGCCATGATCTACCTGTTTGGCCGCAGGGGCTTCATCACGTACCAGGTCCTGGGCATCTCCACCAACATCTTCTTCGGCCCCCTGGGGGTGGCCGTGGCCCAGATCCTGGCGTTCACTCCCATCGCCTACCTCGTGCTGCAGGGAGTGGTGCAGGCGATGGATGTGGCCCTGGAGGAGGCGGCGGAGACGCTGGGGGCCTCCCGCTGGCACGTCCTGCGCACGGTCATCTGGCCGCTGGCCCGGCCGGGGGTGGCCAACGCCTTCCTCCTGGTGGCCATCGAGAGCCTGGCCGACTTCGGCAACCCCATCATCATCGGCGGGGGGGTGCCCTACCTGGCGACGGAGGTGTTCTTCGCCATCATCGGGCGGTACAACCCCAACGAAGCCGCCGTCTACGGCGTCGTCCTGCTGATGATGACCCTGACCATCTTCCTCCTGCAGCGCTACTGGATCGGCCGCCGCTCCTACGTCACCATTACCGGGCGGCCCTCCGCCAGCCGGCCGCGCCCTCTGCCCCGGCCGCTGGACTACGCGGTGACTGGCGCCTTCGTCCTGTGGGTGGCGCTGATCGTAGCGCTCTACGGCTCCGTGTTCGTGGGCAGCATGACCAAGCTGTGGGGGTTCGACTACACCTTCACCCTGGAGCACTTCAAGATCCTCCTCCCCGGGGGCACGGGGTGGAGGGTGTTCTGGACGTCCACGTGGCTATCGGCGGTGGCGGCCCTGCCCGCCACCGTGCTGGGGTTCCTCATCGGCTACCTGGTGACGCGGATGGACTTTCCCGGGCGCGGCGCCCTGGAGTTCGGCTCGATGCTCTCCTTCGCCGTGCCCGGCACGGTCATGGGCATCGGCTACATCCTCGCCTTCAACCAGGGGGCGCTGCTGCTGACGGGCACGGGGATGATCATCGTCCTGGCCTTCATCTTCCGCAACATGCCGGTGGCCATCCGCTCCGGGGTCGCAGCCATCCACCAGATCGACCGCTCCCTGGAGGAGGCCTCGACCATGCTGCGGGCCACTTCCCCGACCACCCTGCGGCGCATCGTCGTCCCGCTGACCTGGTCGGCGCTGCTGTCGGGGCTGGTCTTCGCCTTCGTCCGCGGGATGACCGCCATCAGCCAGATCATCTTCCTCATCACCCCGCGGTACAGCCTGGCCACGGCGCAGATCCTCTCCTACGTGGAGTACGGCAGCCAGGGACGGGGAGCGGTGCTCGCCTCCGTGCTCACCCTCTTCATGATCGTAGTGATCATGGCGCTCTACGCCATCACCCGCCGGCTCGGCGCGCGCATGGCCCGTGAGGTGGCGGCGACGTGAGCAGCGCGCAGCCCGCGTCCGCCTCCCTGCTCCGCCGTGCGGCCTCCGCGGTGGCGGTGCGCCTGGAGCGCCTGCGCAAACACTTCGGCCCCGTGGTGGCCGTGGACGACGTCACCCTGGAGATCCCCGCGGGAAAGCTGGTCACGCTGCTGGGGCCGTCGGGCTGCGGCAAGACCACCACCCTGCGCATTATCGCCGGCCTGGAGCACCCCAGCGCCGGCCGCGTCTACATCGGGGACGAGGACGTCACCCCCCTGCCTGCAGCCAGCCGGGGCGTGACCATGGTCTTCCAGTCCTACGCCCTCTTCCCGCACCTCACCGTCTTCGAGAACATCGCCTACGGGCTGCGCATCATGCGCCTGCCCGCGGAGCAGATCGCCGCCCGGGTGCGGGCGGCCCTGGAGCTGGTGGGGCTCCCGGGCGTGGAGCAGCGCTTCCCGGCGCAGCTCTCCGGGGGCCAGCAGCAGCGCATCGCCGTGGCCCGCGCCCTGGTCATGGAGCCGCGGGTGCTCCTCTTCGACGAGCCCCTTTCCAACCTGGACGCCAAGCTGCGCAAGCGGGTGCGCGCCGAGATCCGCGAGCTGCAGCAGCGGTTGGGGATCACCAGCATCTACGTCACCCACGACCAGGCCGAGGCCCTGGCCCTCTCGGACGTGGTGGTGGTGATGAACATGGGGCGGGTGGAGCAGGTGGGCACGCCGCGCGACCTCTACCTCCGCCCGGCCACACGCTTCGTCGCCGACTTCATCGGCGAAGCCAACCTCCTCCCCGGGCACTATGCCGACGGCCGGGTGAGCGTCGGCCCCCTCACCTTCCCCTTCCGCCAGGAGGGGGTGGCCCCCGGCGCGGTGACGGTGGTGGTGCGGCCGGAGGCCGTGGCCGTGCGCACCGACGGCGAGGGACTTCCCGGTCGGGTGCGCACCGCCTTCTTCATGGGGATGACCCTGGAGTACCTGATCGAGACCCCGGTGGGCGAGGTCAGCGTAGTGGAGCCGCTGGCCGGGCGTGGCCTCCTGCCTGTGGGTGCGGAGGTGCGCCTGCAGTTCCTCGACGCCGGCGTCTACCTGCTGCCGGGGGCAGAGGGGGATCGGGAGCGGTCGGCATGAGCCTGGGCTACGAGATCGGCACCTACGAGTTCCGCCCGGAGGCGTTCCTCCCCCGGGCGCTCTTCGACCGGATCACGGAGGTGCGCGTCACCCACCCGGAGGTGATCGCGGAGGAGGCCGCCGCGCGGCGGCGGCGGGAGCGGCTGGCTCCCGACGGGCGGCTGGTCATCCTTGCGGCGGACCATCCCGCCCGCATGGTCCTGGGCGTGGGCGATGACCCGCTGGCCATGGGGGACCGCTGGGCCTTGCTGGCCCGCATCCTCCGGGTGGTCACCGCCCCGCAGGTGGACGGGGTGATGGCCACGCCCGACATTATGGAAGAACTGTTCATCCTCAACCACCTGGACCGGGAGCTGGGCGGGCCGGGCTTCCTCGACCACAAGGTTCTGCTGGGCTGCATGAACCGCGGTGGGCTCAGCGGGACGGCCTTCGAGCTGGACGACCGGATGACGGCCTTCACCCCACAGCAGATCGCCGCGCTGCGGCTGGACGGCGCCAAGATGATGTTCCGCCTGGACCCCGCCGATGCGGCCTCGCTGTGGACCATGGAGTCCTGCGCCCGCGCCATCACCGAGTGCCACAGCCGCGGCATCCCCGTCTTCCTGGAGGCGCTGTACATCGAGCGCGCCGACGGCCGGCCGCGCACGGCCAAGCACGCCGACGCCCTGGTCAGGGTGGTCAGCGTGGCCACGGGGCTGGGAGCCTCCAGCGCGCGCACCTGGCTGAAGATCCCCTACGGCCCTGGCTACGAGCGGGTGGCCCGGGCGACGACGTGCCCCATCCTCATGCTGGGCGGGGAGGCCCGCGGCGACCCCACGGGGATTCTGGAGGAGTTTGCCGCGGGGATGCGGGCCGGCGCCTCCGTGCGCGGGGCCCTGGTGGGTCGCAACGTCACCTTCCCCGGGAATGACGACCCGCGTGCCGTTGCCCTGGCCGTATGCGCCATCGTGCACGGCGGCGCCTCCGCTGCGGAGGCGGTGGCGCTGCTGGGCGAGGTGCGCGGCCAGGAGATGGACCGGTTCACCCGCCTGGTCGGGGCGCGGGCGTAAGCGGGGATGAGCGGGCTGCGCGGCACCCTGGTCGTCGGCCAATCCGGCGGCCCCACCGCTGTGATCAACGCCAGCCTGGCGGGGGTGGTCCAGGAGGCGCTGCGGCACGACGTCATCGAGGGCGTCTACGGCATGGTCCACGGTATCGAGGGGCTGCTGCGCGAGGCGCTGGTGGACCTGCGGCGGGAGACGGCGGAGACCATCGAGGGGCTGAAGCACACCCCCTCCGCCGCACTGGGCTCCTGCCGGCACAGGCTCTCCGCGGCGGACTACGCGCAGGCGCTGCAGGTGCTGCGTGCCCATGGGATCCGCTACTTCATGTACATCGGCGGCAACGACTCCGCCGACACGGCACACCGCCTGGCCGCCCTGGCCGCGCAGGAGAACTACGAGCTGCGCGTCATCGGCGTCCCCAAGACCGTGGACAACGACCTGGTGGAGACCGACCACTGCCCGGGGCATCCCAGCGTGGCCCGCTGGCTGGCCGTCGCCGTGCGGGACGCGGGGCTGGACAGCGCCGCCATCGGCGTGGTCGACACCGTCAAGGTGATTGAGACCATGGGGCGGGACACCGGCTGGATCACCGCCGCCACCGCCCTGGCCCGGGAGCGGGAGGGCGACCCGCCGCACCTGATCTACCTGCCGGAGCGGCCGTTGCAACGGGAGCGCTTCCTCGCCGACGTGGAGCGGGTTTACCAGGAGCGCGGGCATGTGTAGATCTCGGTGGTCGACGTAAAAAAAAAAAAAAAAAGGGAGTACCTGGCGGCGTC
>JBBIIQ010000006.1:21444-24992 GCA_037446405.1 Armatimonadota bacterium
GCGCGGGCATGTGGTGATCGCGGTGGGCGAGGGGCTGAAGGACGAGCGCGGGGATTAACTGGCGGCGTCGCGGCGGGAGGTGGACCTGGACCGCTTCGGCCACGCACTGCTCGGTGGGGTCTCTGCCGTGCTCTGCGACCTGATCGCCAGCGAGCTGAAGCTCAAGGCGCGATTCGACAAGCCCGGGACGATCCAGCGGGTGAGCGGTCTTCTGGCCTCGCCCGTGGACGTGGAGGAGGCGTACCGCGTGGGGCGGGAGGCGGTGCGCCGGGCCGTGGCCGGGAGCAGCGGGTACATGGTGACCATCGTCCGCCAGCCCGGGCCGGCGTACCGCAGCACCCTGGGTCTGGCCTCCCTGGAGCGGGTGGCCAATGGGGTGCGGACGGTGCCGGACGCGTTCATCGCCCCCGGAGGGAACGACGTCACCCCCGCCTACCTGGACTACATCCGGCCGCTGATCGGGCCGCCGCTGCCGCCGTACGCCCGGCTGGCCCGGGTGGCGGTGCCCGCGCGCCTGGGGTGAGGCCGGCGGTCGGACGGACGAAGCTGTGAGGTGAGCGCATGCCACGGTTCTCTGCCAACCTGAACATGCTGTTCCTGGAGGTGCCGTTCATGGAGCGGTTCGCGCAGGCACGCGCCGCCGGCTTCAGTGCCGTGGAGGCCGGGTTCGTGCCCGCCGACCCCCTCTTCCCCTACGAGTACGACCTGGATGCGGCCGCGGCAGAGCTGCGGCGGCTGGGGCTGCGGTTGGTCCTGTTCAACGTGCCCCTGGGTGATCGGACGAGGGGCGACCGCGGGATCGCCGCCCACCCGGCGCGCCGCGAGGAGTTCCGGGAGGGGATCGCCCGTGCCGTGGACGCCGCGCGCCGGCTGAACTGCAGGCAGCTGAACTGCCTGGTGGGCCTGCGGGACGAGGCGCTGCCCTACGAGGAGCAGTGGGCCTGCCTGGTGGACAACCTGCGCACGGCGGCGCGGACGCTGCAGGCGGCGGGCCTGACCCTGACCGTGGAGCCGCTGAACCCCATCGACCTTCCGGGGTTCTTCCTCACCCGCAGCGCGGACGCCGTCCGCCTGCTGCAGGAGGTGGGCGCGCCCAACGTCCGCCTGCAGTACGACGTCTACCACATGCAGCGCACCGAGGGGAACATCATCGCCACGCTGCGGGCCCTGTTGCCGCAGGTCGGCCATGTGCAGATCGCCGATCCGCCGGGACGGCACCAGCCGGGCACGGGGGAGCTGAACTTCGCCACCATCCTGCGCGCGCTGGACGACGCCGGGTACGCCGGGTACGTCGGCCTGGAGTACAAGCCGCTGGGCTCCACCCGCGAGTCGCTGCTGTGGGTGACGGCCATGGGCTACACCTTTGGCTGAGCGGCCGCCCCCTCCCCGCGCCGCCGCGGCGCGCTACGTCGCGCCGGCCGTCCTCTGCATCATCCGGCACGGCGACGCCGTGCTGCTGCTGGAGGGGGCGCGGCGCAAGCGCTGGGCGGGCCGGCTGCAGGGGATCGGTGGCGGTCTGCGGCCAGGGGAGGATCCGCTGCGCGCGGCGCTGCGGGAGATCCGGGAGGAGACCGGGCTGCGGTTGAGCGCGGCCGACGTGCAGGTGAAGGGTGCGGTGCACTCGCAGGGGTTCTACGGGAGCAGCAAGCTGGTGATCGTCGTCCTGGCCCGCTCACCGCACCGGCGCGTGCGCGGCGGGGACGAAGGGCGGCTGCGCTGGGTGCCGCTGCGGACGCTGGGGAGCCAGCCGCGCCTGATCCCGGACCTGTACACGCTCATCCCCCGCGTCCTGGCCCTGCGCCCGGGAGAGCTGCTCTCCGGGGCGTCGGCCTTCACCGGTCGTGGGGAGCTGAAATCGCTGCACCTGACGACCGTAAGGAGCTGAGCCGCCGCAGAGGGCGGAGACGGGAGGAGGCCTATGAAGCAGACCATCGGATTCATCGGACTGGGGATCATGGGCAAGCCCATGTCCCAGAACCTGCTGCGCGCAGGGTATCCCCTGGTGGTGCACGACGTCGTCCGCGCTCCCGTCGAGGAGCTGGTGCGCGCCGGTGCCGCAGACGGCGGGTCCTGCCGCGGGGTGGCGGAGCGCAGCGACGTGGTCATCACCATGCTGCCGGACTCGCCGGACGTGCGCACGGCGGCCCTGGGGCCGGACGGGATCCTGGAGGGGATCCGCCCCGGCGCCATCTACGTGGACATGAGCACCATCTCCCCCATCACCACCAGGGAGGTGGCCGCGGCCATGCAGGCCAGGGGCGTCGCCATGCTGGACGCGCCGGTGAGCGGCGGGCAGAAGGGGGCCATCGAGGCCACCCTCTCCATCATGGTGGGCGGCCCGGAGGAAGTGTTCCAGCAGGTCCGCCCCATCTTCGAGGTGATGGGCAAGAACATCGTGCACATGGGAGAGATCGGGGCGGGGCAGGTGACCAAGGCCTGCAACCAGATCGTCGTGGGGATCACCATCATGGCGGTGAGCGAGGCCCTGACCCTGGCCCGCAAGTCCGGGGTCGATCCCGCCCGCGTGCGCGCCGCCCTCCTGGGGGGGTTCGCCCAGAGCCGCATCCTGGAGCTGCACGGGCAACGCATCCTGGAGCGCAACTTCGACCCCGGATTCCGTATCCGCCTGCACCACAAGGACCTGAAGATCGCCCTGGAGACGGGGCGGGCCACGGGGACGCCGCTGCTGGCCACGGCGCTGGTGCACGAGGTCCTGGGGGCGTTGCAGAGCCTGGGCGACGGGGAGCGCGACCACTCCGCCATCGCCCGCTTCGTGGAGCGGCTGGCCGGGCTGGACGGCGCGGGAGGTGGCCGGTAAAATAGACGCTCGGCGGGAGTGCTAGCCCGCAGGCGTGCGCGCTGCGGGTTCCCCGGAACGCGGGGGCGTGGTGTAGCCTGGTTGAACACACCTCCCTGTCACGGAGGAGACCGCGGGTTCAAATCCCGTCGCTCCCGCCAGGCCTCAGCGCTTCAACAGCTTGCTGCCGTACAGCCCGGTGGGCCTGATCAGGAGGATGCCCAGCATGATGGCGAAGGGGGCCATCTGCGCCAGCGGCGCGTACAGCAGCGAGCCCAGGGAGGTCACCTGCCCCACCAGGAAGGCGGAGACCAGCGTCCCCTTGATGCTGCCCAGCCCGCCGATGATCACCACCATGAAGACGAAGGCCAGCACGTTGAGGCCCATCTGGGGATCCACCATGATCAGCGGCGCGTGCAGGCCTCCCGCTAGGCCCGAGAGCACCCCGGCCAGGACGAAGGTGATGGTGAAGAGCCGGTAGACGTTGATCCCCAGACCTTCCACGTGATCCACGTCCTCGATCCCCGCGCGGATGGCCTTGCCGGTGATGGTGCGGTTGAGGAAGAGGGTGATGCCCAGATAGACCAGCACGGCCAGGGCCACCACGATCAGCCGGTAGACCGGAACCGGGGTGCCCAGGATGGTGGCCTGAGCCTGGACCGGGATCGCCGCCGGCCGAGGGATCAGCCCCCAGATGTACTTGATGGTCCCCACCCCGCCGATGAGCACGCCGAAGGAGGTGATCATGGTG